>NZ_DFQK01000015.1:94817-127533 GCF_002377745.1 Exiguobacterium sp. UBA3491 | reverse complement strand
GTGGAGGTTGTCCTTATTTGTTTATTCAGAAGCGGTTGTCCGTCAAAGAACAAGGCCCTCGAAACTACTACACGTTTCGAGGGCCTTTCGTTTGTGAAACTGAGTTATGTTCCAGCCTCGTTTGTCGTGGTTTTATTTTGTCGAAACGGCGCAATTCGTGGCCTTCGCAAGAATCTTCGAATAGGCCCGGGCGCCCTTAATATTCAAATGAACACCATCTGCTTCAAAATAGGATGGGTGTTTGACAGCAATAGCATGCCAGTCGATCAGTTCGACCCGTTTCCGTTTTGATGCCTCTCGTAACATCTGATTGACTTCTGCTTCCCACGGGCGTGGCACCCGTGCTGTCACGAGATAGATGTGATCGGCATTTGCAAATTGGTCGAGTAAGCTATTCAACTGATCTTTGCGGAAGCTGCCGTTTGTCCCAAGATGAAGGATGACTTGGCGTCCATGTTGATTGTACGACGCATACTGCTCACTTAGCGGAATCGCTTCTCGTAGCTGTCGACCGAGTTTCGCATCAATCGTCAGTTGTTTGAGTGTACTGCCGAGATAATCTTCGACACCGAGCAGGACGGAGTCACCGATCGCAAGCGTCGGTCGACAAATTTTTCGTTGATCAGGTTTTGCTTTCGGTGTCGTCGGTTTGAGGACCGGTTTCGGTTTTTCTTTTGGCGCCGCTATCTTATGGAAGGCGGGTTCTGGCTTCGGTGTATCGGAAACAGCAAGAATCGATAAGTTACCAATGAAGCTGACGATAAGGATCGTCAACACGGCAACACTCGCCCACTGTACCGTTGAGAACTGACGTAACTGTTGCGGATGTAGCGATAGACGTTTTAAGTAACCGGACAGTCCATGCTGACGGATCGGACGTTCAATGAAGCGATACGATGCTTCGGTTAAGGCGACAAGCACAGCGACGATCAGCACGGTCCGAAGCAATGAAAACGTTCCAATCTGCTCGACTGGTGTCATTAGCGTGATGACGGGAAAATGCCAGAGATATAAACCGTACGATCGTTTGCCGATCGCAACAAGTGTTGGATGCGCAAACCACCGACTCCAGATCGACGCCGGATGGGCGATCGTAGCAATCAATAGTGCAGCAAGGACGGAGACAAGGAAAAAGCCACCCCGGTATAAGAAGCTTCCGAACTCACTCGTGACAACCATCAGTAAAAGTAAGAGTAGCAACGTGACAGCACCTGTTTGATTCAACAATCGAACACCACGTTTTGGGATATCAATCTTAAAGCGGGTCGGTTGCCACGCGAACGCGAGCAAGCTTCCGATCAATAAGGCGAATAATCGTGTATCGGTACCGTAGTAGACACGACTCGGATCCTCACCCGGTGTGAATTGAATCGCCATCGCGAGCACGGATGCGCCGATCGCGACACCAATCAATTGAAGGAACAGGCGACGATTTTTCATGCCGAACCAAAGTAGGATCGGGAATAGCAGGTAGAACTGTTCTTCGATCGCGAGCGACCAAAGGTTTTGGATCGGTGACGGTTTCCCGAACGACTCGAAATACGAGACGTCATGGAAGATATACCACCAGTTCGTTCCGTAAATAAGCGCAAAGGCACTATCTTGACGAACTGTATGCAATAGCTCGCGTTCAAAGACGGTTACATATCCGAGAACGAGTAACAGCATGACGAATAGAGCTGGGAACAAACGACGGAAACGATGAATCCAAAACCGTTTCAAATCGAGGCGCCCGGTCGTTTGCCACTCGCGTAACAAAAGACCGGTAATCAGGTAACCGGATAGGACGAAAAAGAGATCAACACCGAGGAAACCACCAGAGAAGAATGAAACAGATAAGTGGTAGAGAATGACAGACAGGACAGCGAAAGCACGTAAGCCGTCAAGCCCTGGCATATATGTAATCGAACGAGACGAAGATTTCATAAGACACGAACAACTCCTTTAAAACGACAACTAATTTCTAACAGTCTTTAGTGTATCGAATTCCAATTTCAAAGAAGTGTCTAAGAAGTAACAACCTAGCCCAAAAAAGCACCCGACGAGAGCATCGGATGCTGACTTACGAATGACGTGGAAAACGACACGTGACGGAAAAGCGGTTGTCTGCTGAAGTGAGCTGGACACTTCCGTGATGGCGCGCCATGATTTGTTGAACAATCGACAGACCGATACCGGAACCGCCGGAAGAACGCGATGCGTCAGACGTTCCGAACGGCGTCAATCACGCGTTTAGTTTCTCTAGCGTATAGATCGTTTCAATCGCATTCGAGCAAATCAGTTGGATGCCTTGTGCTCCTTCTTTGATTGAAATCCGAAGATCACCGATTCCGTGAAATGTTTCTTTTAAAAAAATCAAACATGAAAACCCTACTTTCCGTTGAGTATAGCATGTAGTATGCACGTCGTCCCTTTCGAAAACAGGTAGAGAATTCTTAAGTGAATCTTAAACAGATCGATGCCTGATTTTCGGCGACATCGTAACCGGACAAGCCGTTATACTAAAGACAAAGGAGGGGAAAGCGATGGAACATCATATGTATTATGAGGCACTTGTTCGACGTGACGCGACGTACGAAGGAACGTTTTTCGTCGGGGTCAAGACAACCGGTATTTTTTGCCGCCCGACGTGTCCAGCGCGAAAACCGAAAGCGGAGAACTGTGAGTTTTTCGAGACGGCGCAAGAGGCATTGCTTGCCTCTTATCGACCGTGCAGACGGTGTCATCCGCTCGCTTATCCAGGCGATCACGGTACGATTCAACGCTTGATCGAAGCAGTCGAGGCGGAACCAGATAAACGGTTCAAAGAAGCTGATTTCCGAGCACTTGGTTTGGACGAATCAACAGCACGGCGCCAGTTCAAGAAACGCTTCGGAATGACGTTCGTTGCCTATGCTCGGGCACGGCGGATGGGGTTAGCGATGAAAGAGATTCGGACTGGGAAGCCGGTCATCGAAGGGCAGTTAGTAGGAGGCTATGAATCAAGCAGCGGTTTTCGTGAAGCGTCAGCACGGATGCTCGGGGAAGCACCGTCACGTTTTGACGGACAGGTCTTGCGCGCAAAATGGCTTGATACACCACTCGGTTCGATGCTCGCGATTGCGGATGAACAACACTTACATCTTCTTGAATTCGTCGATCGAAGGGGACTTGAACGGGAAATTGAACAATTGCGTCAAAAAGCACATGCCGTCATCGTGCCTGGGGAGTCACCCATCTTTGGACAGATTGAAGGGGAGCTCCGTCGTTACTTCAAAGGAGAACCGGTCTTGTTTCAGACGCCACTGATGCGGTACGGAACGCCCTTTCAACGCCGCGTCTGGGAAGAACTTGAACGGATTCCGAGTGGCGAGACGATCTCGTATCAGGAACTAGCCATCCGAATTGGTCAACCAACCGCTGTTCGCGCTGTCGCACGAGCCAACGGAGCAAATCAACTGGCAATCATCATTCCATGTCATCGGGTCATTCGAACGAATGGGGATTTAGGTGGATACGCCGGGGGACTTGCACGCAAGGAAACATTGCTCAAACTGGAGCGTACAAAGAGAGGACTGGATGTAGGATGAGTTTGATTAAAGATGTGTTTTCACCGAGTTGGCTCGATGGCTTAGGAGAAGCGGTCGATGTATCAGATTTTCGCAGACGAGTCGAACGGGAGAACTGGGAAGAGCTTGCGTTTAAACAACGCGTCCGTCGTGTTGCGGAGACACTAGAATCCGTCCTGCCACCGTTTCCGGACTCGATTGGGGAGCTGGAACGACTCGCACCACAGTTTACTGGGTTACCAGGGATCGTTTTTCCCGAGTATGTCGAGCGGACAGCAACACTCACTGACTGGACACTTGCGTTAGCAACGCTCGCTAAATTGACACCGTATTCGACGTCTGAGTTCGCTGTCCGGCGTTTTCTACTCGCTGATCAAGAGCGTTATCTCGAGCAAGCACTCATGTGGGCAACATCAGACGATGAACATGTTCGGCGCTTAGCGTCGGAAGGGACACGACCGCGTCTGCCATGGGGACAAGCGATTCCGAGTCTGATTGCTGATCCGCGACCGTCATTACCAATTCTTGACGCGTTACTACAGGATCCGTCACTCTACGTCCGAAAAAGTGTCGCTAATCACTTGAACGATATTTCAAAGACGCATCCGGAATATCTGATTGAGCGGATCGAACGTCACTTAAGAACAGATCCGAATACGGACTGGATTTTACGTCATGCTTCCCGGACGTTACTCAAACGCGGAAATCCAGAAGTCTTACAGTTGTTCGGACACGTTACGCAAGGGGAGGTCGAGATTACAAATTTAGTCGTCTCGCCGGTTACGATTGGCAAAGAGCTCGACTTCTCGTTCACCGTGACGAGTTCTGTTCCACAACGTTTACGCTTGGAGTACGCGATCGATTACGTCAAACAACGCAGAACGAGTCGGAAGGTGTTTCAACTGCGGGAGCGAGAAGTTAAAGGTGTCTTACAAGTCGAACGACGCCAATCGTTTCGGAACATGACGACGCGTGTCCATTATCCTGGTACACACACATTGACGATTTTGATTAACGGAGAGGCTTACGCGACAGCAACGTTTGAGGTCGAGGAGGAGAGCTGAATGCAAGGACGGCATCCGGATTTTAAAACGTCACGATTATTTGTCGAAGCAACGGATGAAGAATCGGGTTGTAAGTGGACGCTGCATGCGTTACGTGAGAAAACGATCGTCGGAACGATTATTTTTACATGGGATGATTCAATCGGAAGCCTGCGATATACGTCAAATGATGAAGGCGATCAGCACGGGTACATCACGGAAGCCTTGACGTCGATTTTGTCATATCTCGCGCGGACATTATTATTGACGCGTGTTTATAGTGAAGCGGGCAGTGAGACGGTCTGGCGTCGCAACGGATTTCAGTTGCAGGCGAATCGATATGCACGTGAACTTCATCATTAAAGCCCCGTCCTGCTCAGCAGACGGGGCTTATTTGTGATTAGACCGTTGTTTTCGACCAGTTGAAATGGTCGCAAATCGCTTCAGCGCTTTCACGCGCACTTAACTGTTCCGTATCAAGAAAGAGATAATTGACGTCCGGCAATTCGCCTGGCAGCGAGCGTGTCCGGTATCCGTCTGCCGTCTCGCGTAAGTCTTGTTCAGAAGCAGCGAGGTCGCGCTTCGTCACTTTGTGCGTCAATCGGTTTTCGGTCGTGTTCCGGTGCAGACGGGTCGCGACCGGCGCATCCAGTTCAACGATATAGACGTCAGCACCTGCTTGTTCGAACAACTCAACCGTTTCTTCGATGAACTCGAGACCACCACCTTCGACGCCGAATAAACAGAGGAATGTAAACAGGACACCTTCAAGCGAACTGTTCGCCATTTCCTTGAACATCTCGCGCCGAATCGTATCTTTTAAGCGGTGATGGGCGGGTTCAGAGAAATCAAAATAAGGCAATAACAAGTCGATCGTCTGGTGGTTATGGAAGACTTTCATCTCCGTCAACCGTTCGATTTCCTGACCAATCGTCATCTTTCCGACCGCTTGGGGACCAAGTAACAAGACAAATTTCATGGACGAACCTCATTTCCTTTTTCTGCTAAGAATAGCACATTCCGATGAGTGACATCACTAGAACGCTTGTTCGTAATTTGATATAATTCAGGTATGAAGTCCCGTCGTGTCCTTGTCTGAAGGAGGACAACTATGCAAGAGCAATGGAAGGCCGTCATCGGCTATGTAGGTATATATGAAGTCTCATCGCTTGGTCGCGTCAGGTCGCTCGACCGGACGATCGTGACATGTCGCGGTGTCCAGCAACGACGAAAAGGTGTCTTGCTCCGTCCGCGAATCAATCGGGAAGGGTATCGCAAAGTGACGCTCTATCAACGTGGTCGAGGAGAACGCGTGCAGGTCGGTCTACTCGTTGCACAAGCTTTTCTGACGGCTGACGTCACGGAAGCGCGACTCGTCCGGCGCAACGGCAAACGGGCTGACGATCAGTTGTCGAACTTAGATGTCCTGCCTTCAATCGATCAGCAGTATACTGAATTGCTGGGCGAGTTTGATCTCTTGTTAGGTCAACATGTGACGCTGTCACCGTTTCAGATTCGAACGATTCGCACGCAGTATGAAAAAGGAAAGACGATTCGTCAACTGGCAAGGCAGTATCAGGTGACGGAGAACCGAATTCGCAACATCATCGATAAAAAGGAAGCACGTTATATCGGCTGAGACCAGAGGAAAGGAGCGCTTACCAGAGATGGTAGGCGCTCCTTTGATTTAAGACGATTGTTCGCCGGCACGAACGGTCTGTTGTAACGAACTGATCCGTGACTCAAGTACCGCACTATGTGTCTTCAATTCCGTCTGCTGAGTGACATGGTGTTGCATCTGTTCCCCGAGCACCTGGCTGTAGGAGGAAAGCTCCGACATCAACTGTTGAACAGACTGTAGATGTTCCTGCATGTTCGACTGAACATCTGCGACGATTTGGCGCTGCTGTTCAACGGTACCCAGTGTCGTCTCGATCGTCGTCGCTTCGGTCAGCATCTGTTTTAAATGCTCCGTTGCCGTCTCAAGCTGTTGTGACGTCGAGAGAAACCGTTCCGTCATTTGCGAGAGCGCTTGTTCGACTTGAGTGAGCCCTGTCGTCCACGTTTGATTGACCTGACGGATGTGGTCCGTACTCGTCCGGATATCGATCGCTAGTCTTTCGACTTCCTTGGCCACGACCGTGAAGCCACGACCGGCTTCGCCAGCACGAGTTGACTCGATCAGCGCATTTAGCGATAGGCGGCGCGTCTCTTCAGCGACACGCTGGATGTGGGAAATCGAGGTTTCCATCTGCTGCTGTAGATGTGAGGTCTGTTGCAAGATTTGCTCTGTCGTCGCGGATTGTTCCTTCAGCAAGTGGCTTTCTTGTTGTAATGTCCCAAGTGTCGTGTGATTCGTCTGAACAGTCTGTTGAAAACGAGTTACGGCACGTTGGCTGTTCAGAAGTGTCGTTTGCATTTCGCTTAACGCATCGTGTCCTTGGGCAGTCAAACGTGTGGAGGCGATGATCGTCTGATTCATCTGCGTCGATTGCGCAAGTAAGGAACCGGCGACTTCATCGACGGCATGCACCGACTGATCCATCGCGGATAAGTGCGATGAAAAGTGGGGTTGGACGGATTCAAGTTCCTGACTGGCTTGTTGCATTTCGGTCGTCAAATCCCCAATCTGTTGCATCAATTGATTGTATTGAAACGTGAGCTGTTGTAACTCAAGGGTCGTCGTCTTAAGCGTTAACGGACGATACGATCGCTTCGCATGGGCTTCTTCAATCTGTAGAGCGAGTTTCGATAACGGTGCTAGTTGTCGTTGAATTCGCCAGCGGATCAAGAGGCTGATGCTGACAAGTGTGATCACGCTCACCCAGATGAGTGTCCAAGCTAAATCTCGAGCAGGAGCGATTAATTTATCGCGATCGGTCGTCAGCAAGATGACGTCATCGAGTTCCGGAATCGTCATCGCGACAAGAAACTGGTCTTGATTTGAAAAGGCATATGTACGAGCTGTTTTTAAATGCTGTAGTAGTTGTTTCCGTTTTGCTGGGTCGAGTGTCAACGGTCGGAACGCCTCACTCGTGTTCAGGCTTTGAAAGCGAGTTATGTAGTCATCACGTGATAAGTCGGTTCGCTGTTGCTGTTGTAATCGTTTAATGGCACGCGTACGGTCTGTTGCGTCATTCGGATATGCGAGAAACGTTGCCCGGACGTTCGCATCAAACATCGTTAATTCGCGCATCAGCCGTTCCTCAGTCGCTGCGACGGATTGTTGGTACGACGCGTAAACGCTTAGACCACTGATCACGATCAGTCCGATGGCGACGATCGGAATCAACCATCCATTTAATTGTTGTGCCAGTAATCGTTTTTTCTTTGGCATAAAATATCTCCTCCCGTATTCCTATCGGGAGGAGATAGCTCAACATGTATGAAGGCGTTGTACGACTTGTGTAAAGGTCTTGTGAATCTAGTTCACGTAAATCGGAAGGACAGTCGCAAGATGTGTCATAAGTGCTTGTGTCTCTTCTTTTGGTTCAGACGTCACATAAATGATCAACGCAGCAGCAACGATGACAAATATGGCAATGACAAGAATGATGAAGAACGGCATCTTACTTTTTCGTTTTTCGGCTTGACGGTCCATGAAAGATTCCCCCTTAATAATGTATACGATAGATATATTTAAGGGATTCCCTGTTCATTACTTTAAAAACACGACAACTGTTCGATAATGAAAAAAATACTGCCTTGTCTGACGAGAGCGTTAGACAAGGCAGTATATTACGTTCAACTAAGGAGAGACCAGACATCATATCGCTCAAAATCAGCCAAAATATTTGGCGCAATCAACTGACGGATCATTTCTTCGTCCGCCCAGAGATAAGCGTCGTGTTCTGCGGATAACTGAACACTCGTCTGGTTCGTCGCGCAGACGTACATCAACAAAATGATTTGTCGATCTTTATGCGTTAGGAAGCTCGAGGCATAGAGTAGACGTTCCGGCGTAACGGTCAACTGTGTCTCTTCTTTTATCTCGCGAACAAGGCTGTCGAGCGGCAGTTCACCGAAGTCGATCTTGCCACCCGGACATTCCCACGTGCCGCCACCGAAGTCGGCAGCAGCCCGGCGGACGATCAGAAGACGTTGCTCGTGAATGATGATGCCTTTGACGGCAGGAACGATTGCTGTCATTTGACGGGATTCCGCGATAATGCGACGGGATCGGTTCCTTCCGTTTCGATCAGCTGCTGATCGCGTAGATAGATCCCGCTCTCGTCAGCCAGCCCGAAGGCACGGCTCGTGCCTTCTTCCGTAAAGGATTTCACCAGGTGGGAAGCTTCGCCCCACGTCTCGTAATGGACACAGACGACCGCGTCTTTCAGCAGGGCAAGACCAGGCAAGCGAAGACGTCGATTGTCGCGTTGGTCGATCTCCGGAATCACACAACGTTCGGGTGAAACGAGGGCACCGGCAGAAAAGCCAGCGACCGGAACACCGTTTACGAAACGCGACTGGATGATGTCACCAATCGGTGTCGCGACCAAGTATTGCTGATACAATTCGGTCTCGCCACCGGAGATGATGATCCCTTGACATTGCTGTAGTTGCGCGAGCTGTTCATCCGTTGGCGCGTCAGACAGTGGTAGATGGACGAAGGACGAAATACCCTCTTCCTGCAACGCTTCCGTATAAATCGAGGCGTAGGTCACCCATTCCTTACCAGTACGTGGGACATACAGAATCGCGACCGGACCACCATTCGTTAATGCAGCAAACCGTTTTCGCAAATTCGGTGTAAATGGAGGACCGCCTCCAAATAAGAATAAATGAGTACGCATGAAGTCATCCCTCCAACTATGTATTAGAAAAAGTATAGCAGAAATCAATCAATTGGAAATATGCTGGTAGAATGATTGTTTGCGGAACCACGTGTGATGTTGTTTCCGTTCTTGAAAGAGAACGAATAGGACGAAGGTGATGACGAGACCGCGTCCAATCCATGGTAAGACGAGAAGACCGTAGTTCATCGCAGCGAACAGTTGGAGCAAGAAGCGACGCTTACTCGGATCCCGCAGATACGTGATCAGTGGAAGTTGCTGGTGCGTCTGCTTGAATAATCGCAGATGAAGGAACGGACGCTTTCGGTGAGACGGCTTCGGTAAGGCACCGTTCAATTCAAGGACGGTCGCCGATAAACTCGACTGTCGTTTCGTCGACAACAGGATATCCTCCGTTAATCCGTCCTCACGCCGTGACCAGTGCCGGACATGAAAAGATCCGAACAGTAACACACACAGTGCGACAACGAAGAGGACAGGGTGCGGTTGAAGCCAAAGCAGGAGTAACAGAGTGATGCGTCCGGTTGCCAGGACGAGATGACCGCTCCATTTCCGCAAGAACCGTTGCCCAGATAGCCGGTATGTCCAGAAGCTAAAGAACGGTTGGAGTAAAGAAAGCGCGAGACTAGTCAGCAGTACGGTGATACTAGATTGGTCAAACCGGATGTGATGTAGCGGGAAACAAAGTAGATGTAAGCCGGCCGTTAATAAGAAAATCCGCACGAAGTGATACCGAACAGAATACCGCTTCATTCGGACGATCGCTCCAGAAACCGGTTTGAAGAAGAGACGATCCGCCGGTTCGAACCAAGCGTAAAAGGCAGGCAGAAACCCGTACAGCATCCAACCAAGTAAGATCCAAGCGACCGGAACCGTTTGAACCCAGTCCGCTTGACCACTTAAGATTTGAACCGTCTCATAGATGATGAACAGCCCGACCGGAACGACGAGATACAGCAAGATCGTCCAGTCGAAGATTTCTCGAAAGAAGCGACGCTGTTCCGCGTGCCGTCGACGGATCCGTTGCTTCAAAAAGGTTTCAATCATGCTCGAGCACCATCGCTTCCATGATGTCGAACAAGCGGGCACCTGGCTGACCGGAAGCTTCACCGATTTGAGCGAGTGTTCCTTGATGTTTGATGCGTCCCTGATCAATCCAGACGAAGTCGTCACACAGACGTTCCGCGGAATCAAGGACATGAGTGACGAGCAGAATCGCCACGCCACGCGTTCGTTCTGCTTCAAGTACATGCAACAACCGAATCGTCGCGATCGCATCGAGACCGACGAACGGTTCATCGATGATCAGGCAGTCTGCGCGTTGCATCAAGGCACAGACGAGCATCACCTTCTGTTTCATTCCTTTAGAAAAAGAGGATACATAGTCACCTGTGACAGCATGCAGTTCGAACGTCTTTAAGAGTCGTTCGGTATAGGTATGATCCGTCTCGTGGAGCGAGGCGACCAGCTCAAGATGCTCGGCGAGCGTCAAATATTCGTAATAGGTCGGCTGTTCCGGAATATAGGCGAGGGAGACCGGTAAATCAATCTCTCCTTCGACCCAAGGCAACGTACCGAACATCGCTTGAATCGTCGTACTTTTTCCCGCACCGTTCGTACCGATCAAACCGGTGATGGATCCAGGGTGTAAAGAAAACGAAATCTCTTGTAAGACGGGTTGACCGACGTCATAACCGGCTTGTTGAATGGATACATGCATGTGAAACATCTCCTTTCACTACATCTACTGATAGAAGAAGAAAAATGTTTCACAGCAACAGAAATCAGCAGAACCATAGTAAAAAATGTAACAGGTTAAAAATAACAAATGGGCTATAATGGAAATATCAATTTTAGAGGATGATCACGGTGCAAACAGTCGAACGAATTTATTTCCGTGAGTCTGGTATGGGAAGAGGACAGACGTTTTGGTGGGACCGTGCAAGTCGGACGGTTCGTGCGGAAGATGAGGAAGAAATATTAGCACCATGCTTTCCATGTGGATTAATATTCCCTGACGAAATGGATCCATTGCTTATAAAACTGACAGAAGAGGATATCTATCTGATCGATATGTGGTCGGATTGATTCGATGCCGAGAAATGGCGGGAATACTCGGATCCTGAAAGTCTTACGATGATGGACGGAACGGATTGGGAAATGCATGTGACGACAGAACACGGTACAGAAAAAGTGTCACGTTCAAATGTGTTTCCACCAGGGTGGGAGATGATTCGGGAACTCTTATACGATTACTACGGTGCGGGGAGTAACCGAGAAGATGAAGAAGGAGAGGGTGAACGATGAAACGAGCACTATTATATCTGATTCCGTTTGCTTGGCTTGGACCTTACCTCGACTGGAAAGAGGGTTCGATACTAGGGTATGCCTTGTTTTTATTTGGACTTGGTGGTTTATCGTATTCACTTGCACGGAGTGGAAAACCGAAATACATCGTCATTGGCAACATGGCTTCGTTTGTAATTTCGTACGCGATCGCACTCAGTGTAGGGGAAGGATACGGCGAAGGATACTTCAATCCATTGACAGCCAGTCAACTGGTTGTTGGAGTGAGTGTCTTGAATCTGGTCGTACAAATACCGATCGTGATGCATGCGATTCAAAACAAAGTAATGAAAAAGGGAGTTAGAAGGACATGACGGATGAGAGCCAAGAGTTACTTGATGCAATTCAACAAATCCTAGAACGACAATCTCCACTCGACTTAGTCGACATTTATCAGCGCGTAAGACAAGCAGAACATTTGGATCTATCACGCTTTACATCAGAAGCCGGATTCGAAGCACGTATTCGAAAGTTGATCTATCTGCATGCGAGTGAGTGTGAATTGTATCAGGGAGAGCAGGACCTTTTTTACAGTGAGACCGGAAAAGGAACGGGACGCTGGGGATTACGATGAAAAAACGCTACGCAACGAGTGCGTAGCGATCAGATCAAACGAGACCTAAGATCTCGACTTCGACCAATGCACCTTTTGGTAGTTCTTTCACGGCGATACAAGAACGTGCTGGGAAGTGATCGTGCGGTGCAAAATAATCTGAGTAGATCGTATTAAAAGAAGCGAAGTGTTCCATGCTTGTTAAGTAGCATGTCGTCTTGACGACGCGGTCAGGTGTCAGTCCCGCCTCTTTTAGGATGGCATCGACGTTTCGCATGACTTGTTCCGTCTGCTCGGTGATTCCGCCTGGTACGAGTTCACCTGTTGCCGGATCAATCGGGATTTGACCGGAAGCATAGAGTGTCCCGTTCGCGATAAAGCCTTGTGAGTAAGGACCGATCGCAGCAGGGGCGTTCGTTGTGTCGATTTGTTTGAATGTAGACATGAAAAGAACCTCCTCTTATAAAATACATATGTACGACACCGAGTGATTCGACTCGGAGATCCCTCAACCCTTCAAAGGAGTGAATTGATATGCCACTTTATCATAAATTAGTTCGAGACGCGATTCCAAACATCATCGACCAAAACGGGAAAAAAGCGACGTTCCGAACGTTGGATGAGAATGAATTCTTAGTGGAAGCGAAAAAGAAATTACATGAAGAACTCGCTGAATACGAGGAAGCAACGACGGACGCAGACGCTGTCGAGGAGTTAGCTGATTTACTGGAGCTGATCCAAGCGTTAGCGAAGACACATGGCGTGACAGTTGAGGAACTGGAAGCCGTCCGAGCGAAGAAACAGCAACAGCGCGGTGGATTCGAAGAACGCCTCTACCTGATTGAGGTCGAAGATTGATCCCGGAAGCGAAGCTGACGACGCATCACTTATATGACTCACTCATCGAGGCCATTGATCAGGCGGAGGAAGTCTACATCGTCGCAGCGTTTGCTCAGAAGTCAGGCGTCGCCTTACTCGTCTCAGCGTTTCGTCGTGCGTTGCAACGAGGAGCCGAGATTCGGCTGTTGATTGGCGACTATTTACATATCACCGATCCAGACGCATTGGCGCAGTTGCTTTCGCTGGATGGGTTGTCAGTTCGCTTTTATCGGTCAGGTGGACGCTCGTTCCATCCGAAAGCGTATCTGTTTCGAAACGCAGAGACTGGCTTATCAATCGTCGGTTCGTCGAACATCTCGAACAGTGCGCTTCGGTCCGGTATCGAATGGAACGTCCATCTACCGCAAGCTGTCGCACCACAGATCCTTGATGACGCGATTGATGCCTTCATGGATCTTTATCTCAGTGAATCGGCAGAAGAACTGAACCCAGTTGTTCTAGAGGCCTATCGTCAAGAGTACGCGTCGCGTCAATATGTCGCGGAACCAGAAGTCGAGTATGACGAAGGAACCGTCGTCGTTGCACCAGAAATCCTACCACACCGGGTGCAGGAAGAAGCGCTCCAAGCATTACGGGAAACGATGGAAGAAGGGCGGACACGGGCGTTGGCGGTGCTCGCGACTGGATTAGGGAAGACTTACCTCAGTGCGTTCTTTGCGGGAGATTTTACACGAGTCTTGTTCCTGGCACATCAAAAAGAACTATTACTGCAAGCGGAGCGTTCGTTTCAAAAAGTCAATCCGGCGTGGCAGACCGGCTTTTATATCGGCAGTGACCGGACCGTCACGGAGACGACGGAGATCGTCTTCGCTTCCGTCCAGACGTTGGCGCAAAAGCGTCACTTGGACCGTTTTGCAACGGACCAGTTTGATCTCATCATTGTCGACGAGTTCCACCATGCGGCAGCGACAAGTTATCGGAAGATCATCAATCATTTCACGCCCCGTTTCTTACTCGGTCTAACGGCAACACCAGACCGGATGGATGGAGCCGATGTCTATGCGATCTGTCACCATAACGTTGCGTTCCAGATGCATTTCACAGCAGCGATTGCTGAAGGCTTTTTGACGGCGTTTCATTATTACGGTATTCATGACACGATCGACTATTCTCAGATTCGACGAATCGGTCGGACGTATGATGCGTCGCAGCTCGAGCATCGACAACTTGATCGAGAGGTCGCAGATAATATCTATCATTCATGGGAGACACATCGTCAAACGAAGACAATCGGTTTTTGTTCGTCGATCAAGCAGGCGGAATATCTGGCACAGGTATTTCGGGATAAAGGAACGACGGCATTTGCACTGACAGGGCAGACGACGAATCGTGCAAAGTACATGCAAGCATTCGAGCAAGGCGAGATTGAAGTCCTTTTTACTGTTGATCTGTTTAACGAAGGTGTCGATATTCCGAAAGTCGATACACTGCTGTTCTGTCGTCCAACCGAATCCATCGCCATCTATACGCAACAAATCGGACGCGGACTACGCTTAGCGCAAGACAAATCGTACTGCGTCATTATCGATTTGATCGGGAACTATCGTAACGTCGAGACGAAACTGAAACTACTTGGAACAATGAAAGAGTCGTTCAAGCGAGGAGAGACAGAACCGATTACGCCACCGCCCGGTTGTGTGATTGAGTTCGATACGCGGGCACTGGAATTGATTCATCGACTACGGCAACCAAGTCAGCGGAAGTTACGACTGATTGAACAATATGAGCAAATCAAATATGAACTCGGTCGTCGACCATCGTATGTTGAAATCGGAGAATATGCAGCAGTTCCACAAGGTTATAAACAAGAGTGGGGCTCTTATGTTGGTTTCTTGAAAGAGTATCAGGAGTTATCAGACGAAGAGATTGAGGCGTACGATGCAAATCGAGAATTGATTGAGCAGGTCGAAAAAACGATCATGAATCGGAGTTATAAGATGGTCGTCTTGCTAGCGATGCTTGAGCGGGGAGAAGAGCGCTGGATGGAGCCGATTACGGCCGAAGAAGTCGCACCGTTCTTTTATGATTATTTGCATGCGGAGAAGTATCGGGAATTGAAGGATGCCCAAACGGCTGAGTTAAAAGGAACGTTTGATGCTACTAAAGTTGAGAGAGTATTAAAAAAAATGCCGTTTCCGAAAATGGGCAGGCCATTCGTATTCGAAAACAACAAATTAACTATTTCGACAGTTGATTATGCGTCGAATGATTTTTATAAAATGATATTAGAAATTGTTCGATATAGAATGAATATATATTTTGCTAAAAAAGGAAACTGAATGTTCATTCTATCCAAATAATGATAAAGTTAAATATAACTTATTAAAATAAATGTATAAACTAATTGGGGTGAGATTGATTGAAAGAAGTAGAAGTTTGGGGAGAGTTACAGACGCTTCTTCATGTAGACGAAATAATTTTTCATTTCGATGAGATTAATCAAATGATTGAAGATAGTCCGACGGAGGCATTAGCGTATCTTGATGGATTATTCATAGCATTATCTGAAAAGCGTTCGACACAACTAGCTGAGCAAATAGGCCAAGATAAAACGAAATCACACTTGTTTCAAAAAAACTTATTACATTTGGCATGGAAACATATGCGAGTTGGACTTAATGTATCGATGCTTGAAGAGATTCAAAATATGATTAAAAGATTATTTGACAGTAGAAAAGCTCGCCTCAACTCTAGTGGGATAGATTTAACTATTGATGAATTATATGATTACTATAAGCAGTGATGTAAATCACTAAGAAGGACAATTCCTGAAGTTTCTATACAGAAATTGTCCTTCTAATTTAAATTAAATTTTGTATTTTCTCCCATTCTTCCGGATTTTATCTATTACAATTTTTTCTACATCGATATTCAATTCACTACATAAAGTCAACGCGTAAATCAGAACATCAGCAATCTCTTCTTTAATATTCTCTTTGTTCTCTTTCCAAGCTTCTTCACTTGTCTTCCACTGAAAAGCCTCCAATAACTCAGACGCTTCGATAGATAAAGAAATCGCTAAATCTTTAGCGTTATGATATTGTCTCCAGTTCCGTTCATCCCGAAACTCATCGACTTTTTTTATTAAAGATTCAATTTCATTCATGAGTCATTCTCCTTTAGCTGTAATAGACGTTTTCGCAATTGCAGATTCGTAGCATAAAGATAAAGTCCTTTTACGCCTCGCTTCATCAAAACGTTTAATGAATTTAAAATAATATCTTCTTTGGCTTGTTCATTTTCTGTTTTACTTAAGTCCTGGCGCGAAACAAAGGCGCCTTTATCCTTATACTGTGTAGGATCAATGATTAGCTGCTGAGTCTCTTCGTCATATTGAATGGAAGGACCAAGCACAACACCTACGTAATTTAAATCAAATCCTTGAATTGTATAAATTGATCCAACTTCGTTTATTGTTTCGGGTTGTTCTGCCCACGTTATATTTGAGTAACTACGATTCCAGGGAAGGTTGATGCCATCCTCGTCTACGTAATAGTCAGCACCATCTTTTTTATGAAGATAATCAAAGGTTGATACCATTCTTGAAAGCCCATATTTTTGATCTTTTTGAAAAATTGCTTGTTTGAATGCTTCGGGGTCTTCGAAGATTTGAAAGTCATAGTTAGAGTCTGATGGTAACGGTAAGATTTCTCGTTCTACAAAACGATTGATCCAATGTAATGTTTCTTGACTAGCTCGCATCCGAAATTGATTGGATAATCGTAACGTTTTCGTTGCGAAGGGACCGACGATTTCCTGAAGAGTAGTACGTCCCCAGTGGCTCTTGATTTTTAACACTTGTTTAGGATCAAAAATTAGAATAGTGACTTTACTACGTGTGATGATTTCGTTCAGCTGATTTTTTTGATGGAAGTTATTATACGTGTCTTCTTTTGTTAAGAGTAGGTGTGCTTCATCAATTAGTACAATGTCTACCATCATGTTTTGATTACTTAATGTGTTTATGAATGGTGTAGGTTTTTGGAATTGTTTTTTCTTCAGGTTCGGTAAGCTTCTTGCAATCGATTTATACGTTTTTAGCATTTCACTATGATTAACAAGTAAGTAATTGTCTGTTTGATAAAGAGCAGAACTTGTATCTTTCGACAGGTCCTGGATTGTATTGAATAAAGAACTAAGCAAAACACTTTTACCTGTCCCGGCATCTCCTTCGACAATAAATACATGATGTCCTGGTTGTGTAATATTTATTTTGCAGTATTCTAGTATTTCTTGTTTTACTTCGAGTTGTTGCTCAGACAATTCACGATATGGAGAGAGTTTATAAACATCTTTATTGCGTAAGTATTCAAGTGTTCCTTTAGCAATGCTTTCTTCACGCAATCGTTGCCAAATATTTTCGAAGACCGTTTCATTAAAAAAGGACTTTTGATAATAATTATGAGTATAACGAGAGGCTGTTTGACTGACGTTCTGCAACTTATAATGACCGTCAGCAATCAGAAAGTTGATCAAATTAGACTCTATGTTATAAGTGGCCGATTGGTTAAACTGCTCGTGTCCAATTAAAATTGTTTGATCAAGTTGTTTACGTCGAGAATCTTTTAAATGGGATTTTAATCTTTGATTTTTTTGAACCGTTTGCCCTACGTATGCTTGTTCTTTAGTTGAACTGTACAATAGGTAAACGATTGGATAATCGTCTATAAAATCCGACTGCGTATTGATTACGTCACTATAAGTAAATTTACGTTTCTCGAAATAAAGATTTTTCACTGTATGAAATCCTCTCAAGGTAATGATAAATGATTCGGCTAACCTGTAATATAATGTAATTTACATAATTAAATAATACTATAAATTGTAATGTATATAGCATATGAATTTTTAACATGCTTTTTTAGGAGGACAAAGAATGGTGACAAGCTTATTTTTAGTTGAAGGACTCCCAGGCTCAGGCAAAACAACAACAGCTGAAGCATTAACTCGTGTACTACAAAATCAACAAATCAATACACGCCTTCATATCGAAGGTGATCTCAACCATCCTGCGGATTATGAGAGTATCGCTTACTTAACGATGGATGAATGGACGGATTTTCAAAGCAAGTACGCTTCACTCGATGTCTTACGATTTGCTGAGGTGTTCAATGACTACGTGCTAATATCGTATCGTCAGTGGCAGTCAAAACAGGATGTTCCTGAAGCAGTACTTGCGTTTCTGCAAGCAAGAGATATCTATGAACTACCATTTGAGTTATATCAGTCAATGATCTTTAAAAAGTGGGAAGCGTTCGTCGCTCAAGCGTTAACGACGGATACAACATATGTTTTTGAGTGCTGTTTCTTGCAAAATCCGTTGACGATGGGGCTCATCAAATACGATTTACCGGAAGAGACGTTGCGAGCATATATTGAACGCTTAGCGACGATCATCGCGCCTCTACAACCAGTTCTCGTCTATGTTGATCAACCGGATGTAGAACGAAGCTTCCGTAAAGCACTAAAAGAGCGTCCGACAGAATCGGCGGACGGATTTGTATCCTATTACACGGAGCAAGCATATGGTGTGAATCACTCGTTATTAGGAGTGGAAGGGACGATTGCAATCTTAAGGGAACGAAAAGCATTGGAACATCAGTTGTTAAAAACGCTTTCCTTTAGAGTAGAGGTATTTGGAAATGAAGAGTTTTCAGTAAAAGCAAGAAAAGTTTGGGTGAAGCAGTTGATTCAGTCGACTGTGCGTTCGACTTCTTTAAGCGAGAGCTAATAAAGAGGCGATTCTAAATCAAAGAATCGCCTCTTTATAGTGAGAATGTCTGATCAATAGTGTTTTTATCATGGTTCAATATCCAATGCTTATAATCATCGTAGAGATCACGGATAGCGTCAGGTGTTTCGCCGATCAGGTCACAGCCTCGGTCATCATAGATGTGAAACAGACTCTTTCGTCTCGGATTAAAGAAAAAGGTACGATGGATAAAAGAAGGGCGATCCGTGACATCGTGACTGCAAATATCACGGATTAAAGCTGGATAATGAATCTCTTGCCGCGTACAGGTCAAAGACAATGTGTATGTAGCATAGGGATCTCCCTCATCATATTTCGGTGTACGATCGCACCGCAGGCGATAGCGGAAGGAAGGGGACTTCAAGTACTTCACAAATCCACTATGCACGACCGGTTTCCAACCGCTTGTTCTTTTGTAGGGACTGACCTGCACGATCCATGTGATAAGATCAGATGGAGCATGAATGGCTTCGAATAAGGTTAGGGCTTTTCGATAGGCGGACTCTAGATAATTCGGATCATCTAGACCAACGTTTTTGAGCAATGTTGAATCGCCTAGCTCAAAGCGGATTCCGTTCGCATTGTGATAAAATAAGTTCGGATATAAGACGAGCTGGGGAAAGATCGTATACAGCTCTTGGTGATTCAATAGGAACCCATCCCTTCCATGTATGATGCGCTACACTTATTTATTAGCCCATACTCGTTTCATGATTAACCTGCCATTGTACGCCAAACGCATCTTCGACAATACCGTAGTCTTCACTCCAAAACGTCTTTTGAATCGGCATGATGATCTTGCCGCCTTCAGCGAGCCGCGCGAACGTTTCGTGCAATAGCTCCACATCGGCTAAGTGAAGGGCTAGCGTAATGTTTTGTCCGAACGTCACAGGGTTTTGTGGCATCGCGTCTGAGAACATGAGACGTGTGCCATGAACGATGAGCTGCGCATGCAAAATCAGTGTCTGGTGCTCCGGTGGATACGGTTGACCATCCGGTCCAGGACCTGGTCCGAACTCCATGATTTCTGGCATTTCTTCCTGGAACACCTCCGTGTAGAACGTCAACGCTTCACGGGTATTTCCATTAAAGACAAGATACGGATTAATCGGCATGGGAAAGCTCCTTTCAAAAGGAAGAATGTGTTTCTTTCAGTATACCAAACATTTGTTCGTATAAAAAGAGTGGGTTGCTGATTTATTTAGTATAAATGATGACAGTTTCAATTTATCTGATTTTTATAAAAAATAGGTTGCAACTTCCAGAAAGACTTCGTATACTAAATTTATCGAAAGCGCTTTCGGTGAAATGGAGTGAGTAGTATGGGAACAATTTATGATTTAGCGAAGATGACCGGTTTTTCGATCACGACGGTCTCGAAAGCCTTAAATAATTATTCAGATGTCAGTGAAAAGACGAAAGCGAAGATCGTCCAGGCAGCAGCTGAGATGGGATACTTGCCGAATGCACATGCTCAATCGCTCTCGACAAAACGTTCATGGACGATTGGTGTCATGTTTTCAGAAGCACATGGTGTCGGCATGATGCATCCGTTCTTTAATGCGATCATTGAAAGCTTCCGGAAAGCAACGGAGCAACAAGGTTATGATCTGATTTTTGCATCACGAAATTTACGTAATCGGGACATGAGTTACTTGGAGCACTTTCGGCACCGAGCGGTTGATGGCATTGTCGTCATCTGTTCGGACCAGTTGGATCTGCACGTTCAAGAATTGATTCAAAGTACGATTCCGATCGTTGTCGTTGATATGTACAGTCCGGATTGTAGCGTCGTCTATTCCGACAATATTACGGGTGGGCGACTAGCCGTCGAGCATCTATATGAATTAGGTCATCGCCGGATTGCGCATATCGCTGGCGACACGACGACGGATGCTGGTGCAGCAAGAATCAAAGGTTATAAACAAGCAATGACCCAGTTCGGTCTGCCGATTCTGGACGGCTATATTGCAAACGGTGGGTTGTTTTCCGGAGAAGAAGGAAAACGGGCGATGCAAGAGTTGCTGGCGCTACCGGATCGACCGACTGCTGTCTTTGCGGCAGGGGACCAAATGGCAATCGGCGCTATTGAAGCGATTCATGAAGCTGGCTTACAGATTCCAACAGATATCTCACTCGTAGGCTACGATGATATCGAGATGGCGAAGTACATCACACCGAAGCTGACGACCGTCCGGCAAGATACGGAAACGATTGGTCAGCATGCGGCTTCAGTCTTGATCGAACAAATTGTCGATAAACAGCGGATCACGACACAAGACGTCATCCCCGTTGAGTTGATCGTTCGTCATTCGACAGGTCCTGCACCTGAGTGACGTGCGCCAATTTCGGAATCGCTCTCGCTGGTTGTCAGGGAGAGCGATTCCGAAATTATTTTTACGGCAGTTCCGAAAGCGATTTCGAATTAAACGATTAAATTGAAAACGCTTACTTAAAAACTATTAAAAAAAGATGGGATGAAATGAAAAAGGCGTTCATTAGTACAGTCACGATTGGTGCCATGACAGCAACTGTCTTAGCGGGATGTACGGGAAGTGGCGAAGACACTACGAGTGGTGGCAAAGAGGTCTTAAAGATCTGGTCGTTTACGGATGAATTAAAAAAACCAATCAAAAAATTTAAAGAAAAGAATGACGTTAAAGTCGAATTGACGATTGTGCCGATGGCCGACTATCCGACGAAGTTGAAACCAGCTCTTGAAAGTGGCGTCGGAGCACCAGATATCTTCACGGGTGAAATCGCCTTCTTGAAACAATGGGTCGACGCTGGCTACTGGGCAAATTTATCCGAAAAGCCGTTTAATGCAGATGACGTCGCAAAAGACTATATTCCGTATGTATTTGACATGGGGAAAGATAAAGAATGAAACGTGCGTGCGCTCTCTTGGCAAACGACGCCAGGAGGCATTTACTACAAACGAAGCATTGCGAAAAAAGTACTCGGAACAGACGACCCGAAAAAAATCGGCGGCATGATGAATTCAATGGATGGGGTGTTTGAAGTCGCCGATAAGATGAAGCAAAAAGGCTATAAAATGTTCCCGGATGAAGGATCGATTCGTTGGTTCGTTCAAGGCAATGATCCACAACCATGGGTCAACGACAAGCAGGAGCTCGTCTTGACCGATGCACGAAAAGAATATATGTACTACGCAAAAGAACTCCGTACGAAACAATATACGGCCCTTGCACCGAACGCATTCAAGGACTTAATTCGCCGATTGCGGGCGGAATATACAGATTTACCGATCTATATTACAGAAAACGGAGCCGCATTTGACGATGATCTGATCGAAGGACGGGTCGCCGACCAAAATCGAATCGATTACGTTGCGCAACACTTGCAAGCAATCTCGGATTTGAACGAAGAAGGCATGAATATTGATGGCTACTACTTATGGTCGCTTCTTGACAACTTCGAGTGGAGCTTCGGTTACGAAAAACGCTTCGGAATCCTTTATGTCGATTTCGAGACACAGGAACGAATTTGGAAAGACAGTGCTCATTGGTATGCGAACGTGATCAAGCGACATAAAGCTACGCTTCCCCAAAGCGTATAAGGAAAAGGGGCTGACTCAAAAGTCATTCTTTTTTTGAGTCAGCCCATTTTGCCCGGATTAAATAAAAAATCAATAGAAATAGGGTGAAAAAATGTGTAAAAGAAAAAGGATTAAAACCCATCATATGGAATGTAAAGGGTAGAGGTGACATCTATTCGTTTTCAGGGGAGGAAACGTCATGCGTCAGAGGGACTTACCGTATCGGTTCATCTTTATTTTAGGTTTACTTGTCATGATCGGAATTAACGGATGGTCCGCCATGCTCCATCCGGACGGAATGATTAACGGATGGCAAAGCATTGCCTCCGTTGTCTGGCTTATTGGTTTAGTCGGGTCTCTATTCTATATCAAAGAAGATAAAGCGCTTCGACTTATGGTCTGGTATATCCGGATTGGTCTCGTTGCGGCGTTATTCATTTACGGTGTTTCGTTACTTGAAGGCGCGTTTTCTGAGACGATTTGGTTTGATGGGCTTGCGAGTGTTCAGTTCATATTCTATTTCCTCTTCGTCATCCCATTGTTTGGATTAAATGCCTGGACGGATGTTCTGTTTGGTGAGTTTTCGTTCTACATGAGTGTTCTGTACGGTATCGCCTTGATCACGCTTCACGTAAAAGTCTGGAATGATGCATCACGGCATTTAAATTATTGATTCAAAAAGGTGACCTTGTGTCGCCTTTTTTTGTTGTGTCGTCAACTTTTTTCTCGACTCGCCCGTCTTAATGATGTATACACAGAACGATATCGAAAAAAGGAGCCGCGGCCTATGACCTCTCGCCAAATGAGAAAACGGGAAAAAGCATTCGTCCGTTTTTTAAAGCAATACAAACCGAATCTCTACTGGTTAGCCTACAGTTATACGAAAAATGAACAGGATAGTCTGGATGTCATTCAAGACAGCATCCAAAAAGCGTTACAATCACTCGCCCGACTCGAGGATGAGGAACGGATGAAAGCCTGGTTCTATCAGATTTTGACACGAACAGCGATTGATGCGATCCGGAAGCGTCAACATAGCGTCAGTTACGATACGGATCGATTGATTGAACTCGTCGCGACGAAAGAAGATACATATCCGGATGCCGATTTGCGACAAGCACTCGAGGAGTTACCGGTCATGTACCGGGAAGTCGTTATCTTACACTATTTCGAGGATTTGATCTTAAAAGACGTCGCGACGATTTTAGAGCTGAATCTAAGTACGACCAAGTCTCGCCTCTATAAAGGGTTGACCTTACTGAAAATGAAATTGAATGGAGATGATCTAGATGTTAAACAAACTTGATGATCTGAAACAGGCTTACCAACAACCACCGGTCCCAAAAGAACTCGATGAAATGATTGCCCGAGTCGAGCGTCGAACTCGTCCTTCGCGGACGAAGCAATCCGTGTTGATTACAGCGGCTGCCATCACGTTATTCATTGGCGGATTAAATAGTAATGCGTCGTTTGCAGACGCGATGGCGAAGGTGCCGGTCTTCGGTCAACTGACTGAGATCGTGACGATTGATTGGAAAGAGACGAAGACACAACAGTCGGCTGATATTAAAGCACCCCAAGTGACTTTACCGGACAAAGCGCTCGAGCAACAGCTGAATGAAAAGTATATCGCGGAAGGACAAGCGTTATATGAAAAGTTCAAACAAGAGACGCACGGACAAGAAGGAGTATTTGCGATCGATAGCCGATACGACATCAAGACGGATACGGACGACCTGTTGTCGATTGGTCGAATCGTCACGGAGACACGGGCAAGTGCATCGGAAAGCGTCCAGTACGATACGATTGATAAGAAGCAACAGCTTGTCCTGACGTTACCGTCCTTGTTCAAAGATGACGGATATATCACGACGATCAGTGATTATCTAAAAGAAGAGATGCGTCGCCAAATGAAAGCAGATGAAGGAAAGGTCTACTTCGTCGAAGGAAAATCAGATGTGCCAGAGGACGAACAGTTCAAGCACATTTCAGCGAAGCAAAACTTCTATATTACGGCAGATCACAAATTAGTTTTGTCGTTTGATGAGTACAGCATCGCTCCAGGATATATGGGCATCGTCGAGTTTAAGATCCCGACGTCGATCTTAAAAGATGACCTCGTCAGTTCGACCTATATTCGTTGATTGTCAGATTTTAAAAAACATTGACGTAAAAATGAAAAAAGGAAACAATTTCTAAAAATGACCTCTTATAATCAAAAGACGAATCGTGTTTTTTGAAAAAAGGAGGAACCCCTATGAAAAAATGGAGTCGGCTCGTACTCGCGGGTGTCGTCAGTCTCGCTTTGCTTCATGTTCCAGCAGCTAGTGAAGCGGCGACAAAAGCTAAAGCCTTTAAGAACTGTACGGAAATGCAGAAGACCTATAAAGGTGGCGTCGCGAAAAAAGCGGGGCTAAAGAATCGAACGGGTTATGACAAGAATGGAAAACCAATCTACAAAGCAACAAAATATAAGGCATACGTGAGTCTTGCGACGTATAACTTAAACACGAAAAGTGACCGGGATAAAGACGGTATCGCGTGTGAACGTTAAATAAGAAAAAGTGGTCTTTCTCGAGCGGGAGAAAGACTACTTTTTTGTAGAGATTAGATGTTCCTTTCAATTATGTAATCCTTAGAAAATCATCATGTATGGTAGTGTTGTAGCGATGAAAGACGACAAATATGTGTTGAGTAGGAGGAGTACTATGCGAAAACGAGACTATTTAATTTTCTTCATTCTATTTTTCATTCTGAATCTCATTAATTTCTTGGGTGCATTAGGTATACAGGATTTATTAGCAATCGTGGTCGTCGCTCTGATCGAAGCAGCTATAGCTGGAACGATTACGAATCTGTTCACTCGCATCTTTTTTAAGAAAAGCTGAGAAGGATTGAAGTAGCACTCCAAATCAGATCGGTACATAAAAATAACCTGACGCGCAGCGTCAGGTTATTTTTGCTTAGTTGAAGTTTTGCTTTAGGAATGCTGTAACTTCTTCTGGTGTTTTAGCATTTGCACTGTGCAAATGCGCTAGTTTTTCATTGTTTTTGAAGACGAGCAAGCTTGGGATCCCCATGACATCGTGGTTTGATGCGATTTCAGGGAACTCATCTTTGTCGATCGTGTGGATTGGTAAGTGGTCGAATTGTGACTCGACGTCCGGCATGAAATAGTCCATCCGTTTGCAGTCCGGGCACCAGTCTGCTTCAAACTTAATGATGACCGGTGCATCACTTGAAATCAATTCCTTGAATGTTTCTTCACTCTTAATGAATTCTGCCATTGTGAGAACTCCTCCTCTTGGTGTTGTACCTTTAGTCTACCGATTCCCTTCAGAACTTGCACGAATTATGTTCGTCAAAGAGTCTGACAAGTCAAAAAAGTTGGTTAATCTTTAAGGGGATGCTACCGATTTTCTTTGAAATAGCTACATGACGTAATCGAATTCAGTTTGGCATAGGGAAACATTATTGCGTGTTTGTTAATTACCTAGTTCGAAACAAAATGATTTCTCTAGACCCACTCGATTTCCGACTGGTACGATGAGGTTTGCTGATCGCAGAGAAAGTGGGGCGACGAGAATGGAACAACAAAAATACGATAATCTAAAACGCGGCGAACGCGGTGCGATGATCAGTATTGCAGCCTATATCTTGTTATCATCTTTAAAATTAATCATTGGGTATACAGCAGATTCCGCCGCACTCCGGGCGGATGGTTTGAACAACGCGACTGACATCATCGCGTCGATTGCCGTCTTAATCGGCTTACGGATCTCACAACGTCCGGCAGATGACGATCACAAGTACGGACACTGGAAAAGTGAGACGATTGCCTCGCTCGTAGCTTCCTTCATTATGATGGCAGTCGGTCTCCAAGTCTTGATCGATACGATCTCGACGTTGTTCGAAGGCAAGCAGGAATCGCCTGATGTTCTTGCAGCGTACGTCGGAATTGGTTCAGCTCTCGTGATGTACTTCGTCTATCGTTACAATAAGAAGTTATCCGAGGAGATTGAAAGCAAAGCCGTCATGGCGGCAGCGAAAGATAATCTATCCGATGCGTGGGTCAGTGTCGGGACGACGATCGGAATCGTCGGATCACAGTTCGGCATGCCCTGGCTCGATGTCGTGACAGCGATCATCGTCGGCTTCTTGATCTGTAAGACAGCATGGGATATCTTCACGGAAGCGTCACACGAACTGACAGATGGCTTTGATGAGAAGAAACTGAAGATGTACGAAGATGTCATCTTCGACCTTGAAGGTGTCAAAGGCATCAAGTCCATCAAAGGACGTAACTACGGTAACAATGAAGTCGTCGATGTCGTCATCCTCGTCAACTCCACCTTGAACATCCATCAAGCGCACGATATTGCGACACGTGTTGAGGATACGCTGACGGAAGAATACGGAGTTTATGATATTCATGTTCACGTCGAACCCGAATGAATTCAAAAACGTCTTTTCTACGCTGACTGTAGAAAAGACGTTTTTTATGGCAATAACTCGATGTGAAGAGCCAGTGCTCCGTACTGTTGCTCGGCTTCCGCTCCTTCTCTACAAAAGCATAGCAAAACTATGTGATTTTTCACATCGCCTTTTCGTTGACAACCAGGAATAATCAGCGTATTTTAATTCATATAATTAATTGTTCCTTTTGGAACGATTTGAAATGGAACAAGGAGGCGAAACAGGATGGAGCAAACGGAAACGGTTCGTTCAACGGCGATGATGCAGTCGTTTTGGAATGTACAACGACATCTCGTCCGAGCAGCACACCAGACGGCGCAGGAAAACGGACTCAGTTTACCGCAATTTCATAGCTTGATGACGATTGCGCCACGTGGACCAATCTCGCAAAAAGCACTTGCGACACATACGCATTTACCAAAGAGCACACTGAGTCAGTCGATTGAAGGTCTCGTTCAGTCCGGTTGGGTCATTCGGGAGACGAATCCTGAAAATCGACGAGAAGTCGTCCTATCGCTCAGTGATCAGGGACAACAATTCGTGACGGAAATTCAAGAACAAGAGAAGGGGATGCAACGTCAACTCGAACAGGTCCTAAAGACGATCGATCAAGAGGTGTTCGAACAGATGCTTGCGACGCATGCTCAGATTGCAGAAGGCATCGGACGTATCTTACAGCCAGAAATGAAAGGAGGATGCACGGATGATTAAGTTACTCAAACGGTTGACGGTATATAAATGGGCAGTATTCGCGGTGCTCGTCTTGGTTTTCGCACAATCAATGTCTGATCTCTATTTGCCGACACTGATGGCGGACATCATTGACAAAGGAGTCGTCACTGGCGATACCGCCTACATTTGGAAGATAGGTGCCGTCATGCTCGGAATTACCGGTATCGGGGCGTTAGCCGCAGTTGCTGCCAGTTATTATTCATCGAAGGCATCGATGGGGCTCGGACGGGATATTCGTCGTCAAGTCTTCAATCATGTCGAACGATTTTCCCTGCAAGAGTTCGACCAAGTCGGAACGGCGTCATTGATTACACGGACGACGAACGATATCACACAAGTTCAACAAGTCGTCATCATGATGTTACGGATGGTCGTCAGTGCACCAATCATGTTCATCGGTGGATTGATCATGGCTGTCTCAAAAGACGCAAAACTATCGCTCGTCATCGTCGCTGCGATGCCGGTCCTTGTGCTTTCAATCTTATTGATTTTGTGGAAAGGGGTTCCGTTGTTCGGAAAGGTTCAAAAACGACTCGACCGTCTGAACCTTGTCCTACGTGAGAACTTGACCGGGATCCGTGTCATCCGTGCTTTTAACAGGGAACGCGATGAGCAAGTCCGGTTAACGAAAGCGAACGCAGATTTGACAGAAGTCTCGATCAAGGTCAATAAAATTATGGCGTTTTTGATGCCAGTGATGATGCTCGTGATGAACTTGACGGTCGTCGGTGTCATTTGGTTCGGGGGCATCCGGATCGATAATGGTGGTATGCAGATTGGGGACTTAATGGCGTTCATCCAGTACGTCATGCAAATCATGTTCGCTCTCGTCATGGCGTCGGTCATGTTCGTCATGATTCCGCGGGCAGCCGTCTCGGCGAAACGGATCAATGAAGTCCTCGAGATGACACCAACAATGACAGATGAGGGAACACAAACCGCTGACCGTGAAAAAGGAACGCTCGTCTTTGATCGTGTCACGTTCCGTTACCCAGGAGCTGAGACACCCGTTTTATCCGATATTAGTTTTACGGCACGACCAGGTGAAGTAACGGCTGTGATCGGTGGGACCGGTTCCGGTAAATCAACGCTCGTCAATTTGATTCCCCGTTTTTATGATGTGACGGAAGGGAGCATTCGCGTCAATGGCGTTAATAGCCAGGACGTACCGCAAGAGGAACTGCGGTCGAAAATCGGCTTCGTTCCCCAAAAGGCGTTACTGTTCACAGGTACGATTGCCGAAAACATTCGTTTTGGGAAAGAGAACGCGACAGATGAAGAGGTCGCGCATGCAGCGCACATCGCGCAAGCGACGGACTTCATCGAACGGATGCCGGATGGTTACGATGCGCGGATCGAACAAGGCGGATCGAACGTCTCTGGTGGGCAAAAACAACGGTTGTCGATTGCTCGAGCCCTCGTTCGTCGACCGGATCTATATGTCTTTGATGACAGTTTTTCAGCACTCGACTTCAAGACCGATGCGGCCCTTCGAAAAGCGTTACGGGAAGAAACACGCGAAGCGACGGTCTTGATCGTTGCTCAGCGTGTCAGTACCGTCATTGATGCCGATCAAATCATCGTCCTCGATGAAGGGAAAGTCGCCGGAATCGGAACGCACGACGAGTTGTTTGCGAACAACGCCGTCTATCAGGAAATCGTTAAGTCACAACTATCAGAGGAGGAAATCGCATGAGTGAGAAGAAACGACCTGCCGGCGGTCCTCCGCCTGGTGGTCCCGGTGGCGGAAATATGATGATGCTTGGTGAAAAACCAAAGGATTTCAAAGCAACGTTCCGTCGTTTGCTTCGGTATTTGCGTCCGCGTCGGACGGCACTGATCGGTGTCTTTTTAGCAGCGATCCTCAGTACAGTCTTCATGATTGCCGGTCCGAAAATCATGGGAACGGCGATCACGGAATTGTTTGAAGGGGCGTATGCGAAATTCCAAGGTGTGCCAGGAGCAGAAATTGATTTCACGAAAATCGGACAGATCCTCTTGTGGCTCGCTGGACTGTATATCATCAGTAGTCTGTTCAATTACTTGCAACAGTATTTGATGTCGGGCATCGCTCAAAAAACAGTCTACGATTTACGTGAGGACGTCAACCATAAACTCGAACGCTTGCCATTAAAATACTATGATGGTCGTCCGAACGGGGAGACGCTCAGCCGCGTGACGAACGACATTGATACGATTGGTAGTACGTTACAACAAAGTGTGACTTCATTCATCACCTCAATCGTGACAATCGTCGGGATTTTAATCATGATGCTGACGATTAGTCCATTGTTAACACTGATTTCACTTGTCTCGTTGCCGGTCTCGATTTTTGCGATTCGTCCGATTTTGAAACGATCCCAAAAATACTTTGCCGATCAACAACGGACACTCGGTCAGTTGAACGGACACGTCGAAGAGATGTATACCGGACACTCTGTCGTCAAGGCGTTCGGACATGAACGCAAAGCGGTCGAGCAGTTCGATGCCGTCAACGAGAAGTTGTATGAAGCAGGGCGCAAAGCGCAGTTCATCTCCGGGATCATCATGCCGATGATGATGTTCATCGGGAATATCAGTTACGTCCTGATCAGTATCGTCGGCGGGATTCTCGTCACGCAACGGGCGATCTCGATCGGGGATATCCAAGCGTTCATCACCTATACACGTCAGTTCACGCAACCAATCACACAGACAGCGAACATCGCGAACATCGTCCAATCGACTGTCGCAGCAGCGGAACGTGTCTTTGAATTGTTGGATGAAGAAGAAGAGATCAAAGAAGTGACGACGCATCGTCTCGCGCAGGCTGAAGGAGCCGTTGCATTCGAACACGTTGATTTCGGTTACGGAAACGATCTCTTGATCGAGGATATGAACATTGATGTCGCACCGGGACAAACCGTCGCGATCGTTGGACCGACGGGTGCCGGTAAGACGACGATGATCAATCTATTGATGCGCTTTTATGAATTAAACGGCGGGACGATTCGGATTGACGGTATCGATACCCGTGAGATGTCACGCGAAGACTTACGGACGACGTTCGGTATGGTCTTACAAGATACGTGGCTCTTCAACGGTACGATCCGAGACAATCTTGCTTACGGTAAAAGTGGAGCAACCGAAGAAGAGATTATCGCGGCAGCGAAGACCGCACATGCTGATCATTTCATCCGGACATTGCCGGACGGTTATGATACGGTTTTAAACGAGGAAGCTTCGAACATCTCGCAAGGTCAGAAACAGTTGTTGACGATTGCTCGGGCAGTTCTTGCCGATCCTCCGATCATGATCCTTGATGAAGCGACCTCTAGTGTCGATACACGGACGGAGGTCTTCATCCAGCAAGCAATGCGACGGTTGATGGAAGGACGGACGAGTTTCGTCATTGCTCACCGTCTGTCGACGATCAAAGATGCTGATTTGATTCTCGTCATGAATCAAGGGCGTGTCATCGAGCAAGGTACTCATGAAGAATTACTCGAGGCAGATGGATTTTATGCAGATCTGTACAACAGCCAATTCTCTGAAAAAGAAGTCGTATGATATAGGGCAGTGTCGTCATGTAGACGACGCTGCTTTTTTTACGAAATGATTGTTATAACTGTGTATTCTCACATACTGTAATCATCCAGTTTTTTTAGATAAAACAAGAAACTCCACATTCTGGTACGAACACTGGTTTAATAAATCCTTTAGCTGGGGAAATTAAAGAAGTGTCAGAAACATATAATTTTATTTTAGGTGAAGGAGTGTGAAAAGATGAATAACATTTGGAACGGAACGTCGTTGAACCTGAACGGCATTCTCGGATCACTCGGCAACTTGCTTGGAGCGATCATCGTCTTTTTAATTGGATGGCTCATTGCTAAGCTGATTGCGAATGGGATTCAAAAAGCGTTAGAGAAATCTGGAGTCGTCAACAAGTTATCACCTCAAAAAGAAGGGGCGCCACCAAAGAAGAAAAAGTGGACACCTGAAAAAATTATCGGGACTGTCGTCTTTTGGATTCTCATGGTCTTCGTCCTGATCTTGGTCTTCAATATCCTTAATCTGAACATCATTGCAGGACCACTTGCGGATACGATGAGTACATTGCTCGCGGCAATCCCAAATATCCTGAAAGCAGCCCTCATTCTCCTCTTGGCATATGTCATTGCGGTCGTTCTCCGCATGATCATCGTCAAAGCAGGTACGAAGCTGATGGCGAATGACAAAGTACGTTCGAACAAGATGCTTCAAGGTCAGACAGATCTTTCAGCTTATCCAAAAATCGCAGGGGAGATCGTCTTCTACCTCGTCTTGCTTCTGTTCCTACCAGGTGTACTTGGTGCGTTGAACATTGAGAGTGTCTCACAACCGTTTAGCCAATTGTTATCGTCATTCCTTGGATTCATTCCACGCTTGATTGCTGCGGCAGCCATCTTCTTCGTTGGCTTCCTCGTAGCGAAAATCGTCCGCGATATCGTGACGAATTTCCTTCATGCTGTTGGAACGGATAAATTTGCATCTCGCTTCAATCTTGGGTCAAATGATCAAAAAGATTCGAAATCACTTTCGTCGATTCTTGGAACAGTCGTTTTCATCTTGATTCTGATTCCAATCACGATTTCAGCACTTGATCAATTAAATATTAAAGGAATTACAGGACCAGCGATTAACATGTTGAACGATGTCCTAGGTATGATTCCGAATATCATTATCGGGGTCGTTCTGATTCTTGTCGGTCTTTATGTCGGACGTTTCATCAAAAAATTCGTTACGGATCTCCTGTCACGTCTTGGATTCAATAACCTAACACGTCACTTGAAAATCGGGACGTGGGATGCGAACCAAGCGTCTACATCACCAGCTTCCATCGTTGGTGCACTCGTTGAGATCGTCATCGTCGTTCTCTTCGTCGTCGAAGCCTTCAACTTGATTGGTCTTGATTTCATGGTCGACCTCGGTCGTGCCGTCCTTGCTTTCTTGCCAAGCGTCTTGACAGCGATCATCATTCTCGCAATCG
>NZ_DFQK01000015.1:70046-94727 GCF_002377745.1 Exiguobacterium sp. UBA3491 | reverse complement strand
TCATTCTCGCAATCGGGATCATCGTCAGCAACCTTGTCAAACGTACGATGGACAGCCTGTTCGGTAACTCTGAACTGAAAGTCCTCTCAATCGTTGCGAAGTATGCGATTCTTGCACTTGCTGTCTTCATGGCACTTGATCAATTGGGTGTTGCGGATACAATCGTCAACTCAGCCTTCATCTTGATCCTTGGAGCACTTGCGCTTGCTTTCGGTCTTGCCTTTGGTCTCGGTGGACGTGATAATGCATCGCGTTACCTCGATCGTCTGCAAAAGAAAGCAGATAACACGGAAGTCGACACATCGAATCTTCCAAGTAAGTCTGCATCGACTTCTTCTTCACCAAGCTTGAAAGATGCAGCAAAAGGTGCTGCGTCACAAGCAGCGGATGATGTCACACCAGATCGTGCACCACGTTCAGCGCGTTCATCTTCAACAGATGAAACGACACATGGTACACCAAAAGGTGCGTTGCCAGAAAATGATTTAGCACAACAAGATGATTATCCGATTGACCCAAATGATCATAAAGGGCCAAACCTCGATCATCCTAACAATCGTCCAAACCTCGATCACCCTAATGATCGTCCGTAATGAGAGTACGCCCTTTCCTCTAACTTTAGGGGAAAGGGTGTTTTCGCGTTGATGCATCAAAGCGTTGTCGTATTTTCACAAAAGTGGTTTGACCGCTTTGTGAAAAAATACAGAAAAAAAGACTTATCGAACCTGACATCATTTGTTATGATTAGAAAGTCAATTACCTAAATGATTTGAATATTCAGAAAAAAGAGAAAAGTTCGGAGGATGAAACATGAGTTTGCTTCGCAAGAAAGATGTCAGTGTAATGATGGATATGAAACAACATTCCAAACTGGCACGTCATTTATCAGGGTTTGACCTTATTTTACTTGGAATCGGTGCCATCATCGGAACCGGAATTTTCGTTCTAACAGGAACGGGTGCTCTTTATGCTGGACCAGCTTTACCGATCTCATTCATTATTTCTGCAGTCGTTTGTGCACTCGCAGCCCTTTGTTATGCTGAATTCTCATCGATGATTCCTGTTTCAGGTAGTGTATATACGTATACATACGCAACGGTCGGGGAACTTGTCGCCTGGATCATCGGGTGGTGTTTGATCTTAGAATATGGACTCGCTTCAAGTGCCGTTGCAACTGGCTGGTCAGGATATTTCCAGTCGCTCTTAGCAGGTTTCGGCGTCCATTTACCGACGGCTTTAACAGCTGCGCCAGGAGCTGTACCGGGAAGCGAGACATTCTTTAACTTACCGGCATTCTTGATTTTAATGGTCATCACGCTCTTGCTTTCGCTTGGCATTAAAGAAACAAAACGCGTCAACAATGTCATGGTACTCGTCAAAGTTGCCGTCGTTGTTCTTTTCATCGTCGTCGGGATTTGGTATGTCGAACCAGGCAACTATAAACCATTTGCTCCGTTTGGTATGAGTGGGATCTTACAAGCTTCGGCGATTGCCTTCTTTGCGTACCTTGGGTTCGATGCGGTTACATCAGCGGCAGAAGAAGTCAAAAACCCAGGACGTAACTTACCAATCGGAATCTTGGGATCGCTTGCGATCGTTACCGTTCTATACGTCGTCGTTTCGGCTATCATGGTCGGAATCGTTCCATTCAAACAGTTCGAGGGTGTCGATAGTCCCGTATCGCTTGCGTTAAAAGTCGCAGGTCAAGACTGGGTTGCTGGATTCGTTGACTTGGGTGCCATCGTTGGTATGACGACGGTCATCCTCGTCATGACATTTGGTCTTATTCGTCTCTTGTTCGCGATGAGCCGTGACGGACTCTTGCCGAAAGTCTTCTCGGATGTTAATGAAAAATCCCATACACCGGTCAAAGCGACATGGATCCTCGGAACAATCGCCGGTTTGATTGCCGGATTCGTGCCACTCGGTACACTTGCTGAATTGATCAACATCGGAACACTGGCAGCCTTCTCGCTCATCTCGATCGCGGTCATCGTCCTACGCCGGACGCGTCCCGATTTGAAGCGCGCCTTTAAGGTTCCGTTCGTACCAGTCTTACCGATTCTATCAGTCCTCGCTTGTATCATGTTGATGGTCAACTTACAGAAATTCACATGGATTGCCTTCTTCGTTTGGACAGCAATCGGACTGCTTGTTTACTTTGGTTACGGACGTAGCCGTTCTAAAATTCAATAAGTAGGGCACCCTTGGCGACAAGGGTGTTTTTGTCTGCAGGAAACCGCAAGAAAGATAGCGAAACTGCTCAGTGGAAAAGGAGGTTTTTCGATGATTCATATTCAACGCGCGCCTGACTTAAAAACAGCATATCAAACGATGCAGGATGGATTTCAAGATTATCTGATTCCGCTGCACTTATCAGAAGCAGAGTTTCAGAAGCGAATTCTCGAGCGAGACGGAAACCAGTTGGAACATTCGTTTATTGCCTACCATGGAGAAAAACCGGTTGGTCTTTGGCTGAACGGTTGGAAGGAAATCGATGGTCAACGCATCATGCGATGTGGAGGGCTGGGCATTTCACCGCAGTATCGACGACTTGGCATTGCAAAAGCCTTGTACCAAGCGCAACTGAGCCACGCTAAGGAAATCGGAATGGATGAACTGATGCTTGAAGTCATTCAAGGGAACGATCCGGCGATTCGATTGTATCAATCGCTTCACTACAAGATTGTTGGAGAAATTGGATATTTTCATTTAACCGATGAACATCAAAAATCCGCTTTGCCAGCGATCGAAGAAACAGAGTTCTTAAAACAGTATCGTGGACAAGGAGAATACATCTGGCAACAAGATCCTCATGTCATGCAACGCTTGCAGGCGAATTATTATCAACTCGAGGAAAGTGTCGTCGCTGTAGCGGAGGCTGCTTTATTGTCGGTCGTCGGTCCAGCAGAACATAAAGCAAGGCATGCGACAGAAGTCGTCCGCCATTTACCGGGAACGACCTATCATTATCAATCGACAGATGTACAAGTGTGGGAAGCATTACGTTCTGAAGGATGGATACAACGGGATTTGAAGCAATACATCATGCGTCAGTCACTAAAATAAGAAGGGAATGATTTTAACTACAAAAACCCTTAAATTTTTTATGTATGCTACTTTAAGATACAAAAAATATAAGGGTTTTATTTACTTAGGTAAGTGTCACTTTACAAAGTAATTCGTCTTAGAGCTATAGGCGTTCCATTCTTGAACTCCTTTTTTATATGTTTTGCTATTAAAACTTGAGGATAAGAATGAGTGTTCTTTGCCTTTTACCCATTTTCCTTTAGATAATTTTTTATCTTGGAACAAAAAGCCGACTTCGTCTCCAGCATTCGAGTAGATTGGAACTTGTAACAAGTCACTTTTCATCTTAGGTCGCATACCGTAAGACATGACTGTTCCTGGATGACGAATTAATTTTCCATTCTGAATCGAGAATGTAGTTAAACTCATATAAGAAGGTGTTTCTCGGAAAGAAAGTGAAAAGACGGTCGGATGACCGGATACATTTTTTAATTTCCCACTCGTGCGAAAATCGTGAGTAGCAATCACATACGGAAAATCCTTCGAGAATGTATAGCGGTAAGCTGTCGACGTGTTATTTACGTACAGAGAAAACTTCCCAGTGCATAACGAATCCTTTCCTTTTACCCACCAAAAGTCGTCTACTGTCGCTTTTCGGCAAGATGCTGCTTTAGATTGAACAGATACAGTATACTTTTTGTTTTTTGCATCGACAATCGTATACGTCTGTTTGACAGATTTAGGAGCAGCAGCTTCTGTCGATGAGATTAATGAAAGACTGAGGAGTATGGACATTCCAGCAATTACAAGTGGTTTCATCTGAAAGCTCCTTTCTAAAAATGAATTTATTCCATTTTATAACAAATGAAAAAACGCCGCTATACTTTAACGGCGTTTTTTGTAGTCTTCAATCATTCGAGCGTGAGAACCGACCAAGTGATCGGGTAAGTCGTCTAGCGAAACGAACTGAAGCTTGATGCTTTCGTCACTTTGCTTTAACGTTCCGATCGGATGTTCACCGATATAGGCGAGAGTGACGCTTTGAAAGACGTCTCCGTTCGCTAAAATCGTCACGTATTGCGGACCGGAGTAGACATCGAGTAACGTCAATCGTTCGACTTCCAGTCCAGTCTCTTCGAGGAGTTCCCGACGAGCGGTCTCTTCCGGTGATTCCGCCCATTCCATTAATCCACCTGGCAAACCGAAGCGAGCTTGTGCTTCGTTCCGTTGTTCCAGCAAAATGTGTTCATGTTGCACGACGAGGACAACGGAACCGACGAGAATGACCGGATCGTGACCGATTTTTCGACGTAACTGTTCGACATAATTCATTTCAGTGCTCCTTGGTGAAACGGACAACCCGTCACAGGCGCTGTCTGTGTTGATTTTGGAAAGAAGTTCGGTCGTTTGATTTCTGGGTCGTAATCTTTATGGAACAGATGCGTCGTTGCACCACTCATCGGTGGCACGAGCCAGGACCATTCCCCGGTGACATCGCGACCGCATGCCGATTCATTTTTTTCGAAACGAGCGAACTGTTTCGCAGCGGTATGGTGATCGACGATCGTAACACCAGCGCGTTCAAAAGATTCGAGTACGGCGACGTTCAGTTCGACGAGCGCTCGGTCTTTCCAGAGTGAACGTTCACGCGATGTGTTCAGACCGAGTTGCGTCGCGACGAGCGGCAACAGATCGTAACGATCCGTATCGGCGAGATTACGAGCGCCGATTTCTGTTCCCATATACCAACCGTTGAACGGGGCACACGGATAAACAATACCGCCAATTTCAAGCTGCATATCAGCAATCATCGGTACGGCATACCAGCGGACTTCGCGACCATCAAACAGGTCATAGTCAGGATGTGTGATGCTGACTTCGAGCACGAGCTCGTCTGGAATCGGATGCAGACTACGTTGTCCATCGAGTTCAATCAAGAGAGGAAGGATGTCAAACGGTGTCTTTGCCCCTCTCCAGCCAAGTGCTTCACATTGTCGTGTCAGTTGGACAGAAGCCGGATCGCCGATGATTCCTGTTGCAGTCTCATAACCAGCGTAGCGAATCAGTTGGTGATTATGCAGCCGCACACGTGTCGGATGAAAAATCGTGATCGTCGAACGAATTCGTCCTTCATTCGTCGCGAACCGGATATGCTCAAATAACGCGTCGCGGACCGCTTCGACGGTCAACGCATCCCGCGCGTCAAAGACATGAAGTTGCTCCCAAAAGAGGCGTCCCACACATCGGTTACTGTTGCGCCAAGCGAGCTTAGCACCGAATGCGAGCTCGGAAGCCGTCTGTTCATATGTTCCTGTCGTTTGAATCGAACGGATGACTTCTTGCTGACGTCCGGACATTTCGGGGTATTGCTCTATATAAGAAGTAAAGAAGCGTTCTGCTTCGGATTGAATGAATGGGTCCACGAATCGAAATCCTTTCTGAAAAACAAGCACGATACAATCTCTGTTCCTAGTGTACCCCGCGAAGAAACGAAGCGCCAAACTTGAATGATGTATAAGGTTGTTATAAGTTCAAAAGACTCCAAAAATTTTAAAGGAGTTATGAAATGGAGGATAGTGTAGAGAATGAGTTGAAAGTGAGGAAATTTGTATGTCTTTAATCAAACCTGTATTTGCCCGTTTTTTTGGTGAAGCCTTTTTTGATAAATCGGCTCAGCTTGCCTATTATCTGATGTTGTCCTTATTCCCATTCTTATTATTTGTGGTTGGGATCGTCTCGTTCTTACCGTTTACGTCGGAAAACGTGCTGGATTTGATTCGACCATTTGCTCCAGCAGAAACGTACGACTTGATTCAGCGGAACGTCGTCGGAATCTTTGATCAAGGCGGCTTTAAGCTTGCCTCGATCAGTTTCATTGCCGCTTTTTGGCTTGCTTCGATGTCGGTCCAGTCACTTGTCCGCTCGCTAAATGATGCGCTCGAAGTGACACGGAAAGCACCGTTTTGGCGCGGGCTGTTGCAAGACTTCGCCTTTACAATCGGGATGATGATCATCTTACCGATTTCATTGATTGTTCCGATTTCAGAGAAACTAACACGACGTTTCATCAATCATTTTTCAATCGTTGCTGATTTCGTAACGAACTATTCATGGATTTGGTTCTTATTCCGCTGGGGACTCGGAACATTGTTCTTACTTGTCTTTTTCATCTTATTGTATCGGATCCTACCGAGTGTCCATTTGACGGTTCGTCAGGTACTTCCCGGGGCGATCTTCGCAACGATTGCTTGGCAAGTCGTTTCGGAATTCTTCTCTTACTACGCTGAATTTGGGAGTTACGACCGTCTTTACGGTCAGCTTGCCGGAATCATCGTCTTGATGACATGGTTCTATTTATCTGCTGTTGTTTTGATGTTAGGGGGACTGATGAATGCGGAACGCATGCGTCAGAAAAAAGAAGCAAAAATCATGAAGCCGCAAAAAATCAAAGAAGAAAGCGTGCGTTAATCATTTTGAACACACAAAAGCAGCTGACGATGTGTCAGCTGCTTTTTATTAAAAACATATATCTTAGTAGGATCATAGGAAGAGATAAATGAATGTGCTTCATTTAAGCACATGCTACGACAAGCCAGCATCAGCGCGTTACAGTTAAATAAAATAACATCCAATAAACGTCACGTAACGTAAGCTAAATAAAGGAGGCGAAGGGAGATGAAGAAACGAATGTGGACAGTTTTATCCGTCATTGGTCTCATCGTCGTCATGGTCGGGGGATACTTCGTGTTCCAGCAACAGCAGGCAAAATCAAGTGGTAGTAAGAAATTGAGTTATCAACCGGAAGAGACGGCAATCTTAGCTGGAGGATGCTTCTGGTGTATGGAGCCACCGTTTGAGGAGTTAAAAGGAGTTAAATCGGTCATTTCCGGTTACACGGGCGGTGATGTTAAAAATCCGACATACAATCAAGTATCGGTGGAGACGACAGGGCATCGGGAAGCGGTGTTAATCACGTTTGACCCAAACGTCATCTCATATAAACAATTACTCGATGTCTACTGGCGTCAGATTGACCCGACGGATGCAAACGGTCAGTTCGTTGACCAAGGGGAATCGTACACGACAGCGATTTTCTACACGAATGAAACACAAAAAGAAATTGCAACGCAATCGAAACAGGGTTTAGAGAAACAACAGGTTTTTGATGAAAAAATCGTCACACCGCTGATTGCAGCAGGTCCTTTTTACGAAGCGGAGGCATACCATCAGGATTATTATTTAACGAATGAGAAAAAATATAAGTTTTATCGGGCAGCTTCTGGACGCGATGACTTTATCAATCGCTACTGGAACGATCAACCAAAACTTAACCTTCCAACGTATCCAAAATTATCAGACGCAGAAATTAAAAAGAAATTAACCGCCATCCAGTATAAAGTGACACAAGAAGACGGGACGGAGCCGGCGTTTGATAATCCGTATCATGACTTAAAGGCAGACGGGATCTACGTCGATTTGATTTCTGGCGAACCACTGTTTTCATCAAATGATAAATATGATTCGAAGACAGGATGGCCAAGTTTTACAAAACCACTTGAGCCGGGGAATATCATTGAGAAAAGGGATTTTTCAATCGGCATGAAACGGATGGAAGTTCGGAGCCGACATGGGAATGCCCATCTTGGACATGTCTTCTCGGATGGTCCAAAACCGACCGGACTTCGATATTGTATGAACTCGGCTGCTTTACGTTTCATTCCGAAAGAGGAATTGAAACAAGAAGGATACAGCGAATATGTAGCAGATTTTAAATAATCATTAAAGGCATTCAATGCGTGTGAGCATTGAGTGCCTTTCCTTTCAAAATTGTAAGATACATCCATAAAATAAATATCCATTTTATCCATATCCTGTTTATAATCAAGGTAAAGTACGTCCATTTTGAAGGAGGAACATCTGTGAAGAAACTGATGATTTGGGTCATGCTGAGCTGTCTGATTTTGACGCTTGGAGTAGGACCTACGACAGCAAAGGCGGAGACTGCCCTTGCTAAAGCAACGCTTTTGAAAGCAGGTCAAGAGACGACGCTTGAAACAGGAACGGAAGAAAAAAATACATATTGGTACCGCGTCAATCATGAAGCGGGTGTAGAAAAAACTGCCTCTCACTTCGAGTTATCAATCGATACGGATCAACCTGTTCAAGTAACAGCTTATCCGAGCGAAGCGATGGCTGCAGAAGACGATACGTTTGATCGTTACCGGACAGAAGCAGAGCCAAATGAAAAAACACCGACAAAACTAGCTGTTCCATACGCATGGGATGGACCGTATTATGTCAAAGTAGAATATTACCCGAACATCGAAGAAGGGAAGACGACAAAAGCAGCGCACGCTAAACTAACGTATAACAACGTCAAATTGCCGGTTGAGTATGAACCGATCAATGATATCAGCTGTATGGCAGAAGAATCGCTCAAACAAACAAAAGAAGAAAAACCGATGCTTGCGCTCATGCACTCGATTCAAAAACAAGTATTGAGCCAATCAGATGCTGGACGCGCTTTGACATCGCTTTACTACAAAGCATCGCCTTATGTCGTCAAAACACTTTTATTTAACAAAGATAAGCGTCAACAAGCATACGAAGATTTAAAAACATTGAAACCAGCGATGGAAGCACTCGTGCGTGGAACGTCATACACGTTGACGAAAGCTGATCAACAAGCTGTCGATCGTCTTTACAAATTATCACGTGAAGCGTCACCTACTGTGATCGCTGAAGAGATTGATGGATATGCAAATAAAATGGATATCTCGAAATTAAGTGGTAGTTCGTTAAGCGAAACATTCCAGTCAATGGGTATGAGTATCCAATCAAAAGAAGCAACACGTTACATCGTCAAACTAAAACCAGGTAAGATGAACCGTTCGATGAAGATTGCGGGCGTTCAGGCAAATGATGTAGAACGTTTATCCCTTGGCAATGCGGGAGACTTCGTCATCGTAACGGAAGATCCAACTGTTAAAGGTCAATCAGCGGCAGCATTAAAACAATCACTCAACCGTTCGTCAGCGGTCGAGTACGTTGAAAAGATTCAGACGTACCGGGCGACGAAGGATATCAACTTTGATTATCAATGGGCCGTCAACAAAAAGACTGTCTTCGAGCAATTCGATAACGTTGGAATCGGTTTTGAAGCGTTCCAACAACGTTTCGGAACGAAAAAATTAGCGCCTGTGAAGATTGCGGTCATCGATACAGGTGTTGATTATCGTTTGAAGGACTTACAAGGCAAAGTTGATATCGCAAATGAAAAGAACTATGTTTCTGTTAATGGAGACGGGGACGCAATTGATGACAACGGTCACGGAACACACGTGGCAGGCGTCATCGCAGCAACGATGAACAATGATTACGGTATCCAGGGAATCCATCAATCGGCACAAATCCTGCCGGTTAAAGTCTTGAATGCGAACGGTGAAGGGGAAACAGACGCCATCGCACTCGGGATTAAATATGCAGTTGATCACGGCGCAAAAGTCATCAATATGAGTCTTGGTGGCGGTGAGAGCCGGACGATGGCTTATATGATGAAATATGCAGCAGATCATGGTGTTACGGTCGTAGCTGCTTCAGGAAATGACTACGACATGATGGTCGGTTACCCAGCGAACTCGGAATACGCGATTTCTGTCGGAGCGACGAACCCTCTCGGAATGGTCGCGGATTATTCAAACTATGGTGTTGGACTTGATGTCGTAGCGCCAGGATCAAAAGTGGCTAGTTTGATTCCAGACGGTAACACGGTGTACATGGATGGAACAAGTATGGCTTCGCCACATGTTGCCGCAGTAGCGGGTATCTTGAAATCACTAAATTCGAAACTGACACCAGCGCAAATCGAACAAATCTTGCGCAAGAGTGCAGAACCGCTTGCGTTTGAAAATCTGAATGACTGGTATGAATTTGAAGATGAGGACGAAGATGGTGAGAAAATCGAGCCTGAGTTCCCAGCTTACGTCAGTCCAGTCGCTGGCTACGGGAAAGTCAGTATTCCACGTGCGATCTCCCAGTTGAACTTGAACGGGAACGTCAATGATGTCTACGATAACCAACTAGTTGTTTCTGGAACAGTTAAGACAGGGACGAAAGTTGAAGTGTGGGCAGCTGTCGTAACAAAAGATAAGAATGGCAAAGAAACAACAACGAATAAAAAGTTAGCTGCAACAACAGCACAAGCAGGAAAATACAGCGTCAAGATTCCGCGTCAAAACCAAAAAACAGTTCTGACTGTTCGCTATGCAAATGGATTAGACGTCACATCGGAACGGACAGAAGTCCTTCCTGGAAAAGCACCAAAAGCACCAAAAGTGAATGCGATTCTTGCCGGTGCGACAAAAATGACAGGTACAGCTCTCGCGGGTGGTACGATTACAGTCAAAGATGCGAAACAAAAGAAAATCGCCACAGCGAAAGTCGATGCAAAAGGTAAGTTCAGCGCGAAGTTACCAAAGCAAGTGGGTGGTTCAAGCTTGATCGTTACGGTAACGGATATTGCAAAACGAACAAGTAAACCGACGATCGTAAAAGTTTTACCAGCACCAAAGGCACCAAAAGTGAAATCGGTCTATGCCGGTCAAACGAAAGTAACCGGAACAGCTGAAAAGAAATTGAGCGTCTACGTAAAAGATGCGAAGAAAAAAGTCATCGGAAAAGGAACGGTTTCTTCTAAAGGAAACTATTCCGTCAAAATTCCGAAGCAAAAAGCAAAAGTGAAACTTTCGGTTTACGTTAAGAATACGCGCGGACAACTCAGTCCCGTAACGTCTGTGACAGTGAAGAAAGCGAAAAAGTAAGAGGGTAGAAAGACCTTTTTTCGGGTACATTCCGAGAAAAGGTCTTTTTTTGGATATCCTAGCTGTTGCTTCGAAAGCGTTTCTATTATATTAAATCTATAGAAACAAATGAAAAAGCATCATTCAACGAATGATGAGGAGGATACATTCATGGTGAATTGGATTCGGCGACGAATCGGTCGGCAGTTGCTGACTGTTTTTTATGCGGTACTGATCGTAGTATCGATTACTTCGTTCTTTGTCTATGACTACATGGAAGGACGAATCGAAACATCAAAACAGAATCTCGAGACAATCAGTGAACAAAATCGCCGAGCCAATGATTTATGGGACAATTGGCAAACGGTTCAGTTCGGTTTACGCGGATTCGTCATTTTTGGTAATCAGGAACGGTTTGATGAAATCCAAGCGCTCCGAACAGATATCAAAAGTGAGACAGATTGGTTCATGCGAAACGCCAAAACGGATGAAGAAGAAGAATTCGCGGCACAAATGACGAATTTATATGAACTGTACTATGACGTCTTATTTCCGCTGACCCAGTCTTACGTCAATGAAAAAAAGGCGAATCGGATCAATGAAGACTTTTTACAGGGGGATAGTCTATTTTCCTTACCAATTGCGAAACGACTCGTTGAACAAGGACAGTTAAAGCCAACTGCAGACGGTTCGATCGATATTACGCCAGATATTGAAAAAGCATCTGCGGCACTTGATGAATACCGGACGAATCTCAGCCAACAACAAGAAACAGCTGTCGGGGAACTGCGGAGTGAAGTCGCGAAGTCACAATGGATTTGGATCTCAAGTATCGTTGTGCTCGTCGCATTCATTCTCTTATTCGTTCACCCGTTCCTTCGCCGGATGACGCGGCAGTTGTTACGATTAGTAGACGATAATCAAAAACTTGCTCGCAAGGAACCAATTGAAATCGATAAGACGACAGAAAAACGTCCAGACGAAATCGGATTATTACGTGCTTCCTTTAATCGGATGGTCGTGACGACGAATTCTCATACGGATGCGATGCAAGGTAAAAATGAAGAATTGCAAGCGCAAAGTGAGGAATTGCTCGCGCAACAAGAAGAGTTACAGGCGCAACAAGAGGAACTCGAAGAAGCGTATCAAACGACGAAAAAGAATGAGGAAAAGTTGCGATTACGTAGTGAACTAACAGAGGCACTTGCCGTTCGCGAAACTGTCGAATCGTATCCAGCAATCGTTCAAAAGATGATCGATATCACTTCTTCAGAGTACGGTGCTCTATTGCTTTATGAAGAAGGGCAGTTTATGGGTGCAACAACAAACGGCATGACGATGGACTATTTAAAAGATCTCCTGAAAGATGAGATGTCCGTCATCAATCGATCGGTTCGCAAGATGGAATTCGTTCAATCGGAGAAGCGCGTTACACGTGAAAAAGAGCATCCGTATTCCTTTAGTACGTATGAGGTGACGATTCCGGTTCAAGATCCAGAAACGCATGAATTGATTGCTGCCATCTATCTCGTTCGCTACAAATCTGCATATAAAGGACAACAGCTGACGGATATTCGCGAGTTTGCGCAACAAATGACGCTTTCACTTCTACGGACGCGTTCTTATGAAGGAATGCGTCAGGAAAAAGAAAAGACCGAGCAAGTGTTGGACTCAATTCGAGAAGCGATCATTTATCTCGAGGATGGAAATGGAGAGTTATACGTCAACCGTCCATTGTTTGACTTGATTCCAGAACTTCAAACGGAATTCACAGTAGATCGAACGTTACCTTCGAGTGAGTACGTCATTGATGTGATGCGTCAGTTGGTGGATGATGTTGAAGCCTTTAATACGTATCTGGATTTAATTCGTTCCGGTAAGATTTCACCGGACAAAGTCCGATTTGATGTTCGAAACAATACGGCGCATCTAGAAGTCTACGCGGAACGCATTGATGTCGTCGGGGGATGGAAGGGAATCATTCTCGTCTTACGGGATATTACCCGGGAAACAGAAGCCGATCGTCTAAAAACAGAACTTGTCTCGACTGTGTCACATGAATTGCGAACGCCGCTCTCATCGATTTACGGTTTTACAGAGTTGATGCTAAATCGAAAGATCGATGACTCAAAACAGCAGAAGTATCTAGCGACGATCCATAATGAGACAGAACGCTTATCGAACCTCGTCACGGACTTCTTAGACGTTCAACGGATGCAGTCGGGTGGACAGTTGTACCAAATGGCACATCTTGATTTGCTCAGCCTAACTGAACAAGTGATGTCCCTGTATGACGCTTCAAGTGAACGACACGATCTTCATTTGCAATTGCTCAGTCCGGATCGTCCATTCATATTAGGAGATGAAGACCGGATCAAACAATTGATGAGTAACTTGATCAACAATGCAATCAAGTATTCTCCCGATGGCGGACGTGTAGATGTCTGGATCGATACGAAAGATGATCAAGCCATCATTGAAGTGAAAGATGAAGGAATTGGAATTCCTCACCATGCATTTGCCCACTTATTTGATAAATTCTATCGTGTCGATAATTCCGATACACGTCGAATCGGTGGAACTGGACTCGGTTTATCGATTTGTAAAGAAATCGTCAAAGAACATGAAGGCGTCATCCACGTCGAATCTGAAGTCGGTAAAGGCAGTCGCTTCATCATCGTCTTACCGCTCAGTTTAAGTGAATCGATCGAGTCGACAGAAGAGAATCGACGTTCTAGTTAAAGAAAACATGATGTATTTCTGTTAAACCGTGTTCAATCCGCTAGGTGCGAGCACGGTTTTTTCTTATGTTTGAAACGAGTAATCTTGTCAAAAAAGATTTCAATAAAATAAAAAAAGAGTGAATAAACAGCAATCCTGAACCGATATACCTATAGGACAAACGAACTATGGTTAAAAAAGGAAAGGGGGAATCGTCATGTATGAGAAATGGCTGGGAATCGTTATAGGCTGGTTACTGTTTCATATCGGCTGGGTGACGTATATGGGCACGGAAACGGCAATTGGACAAGTCGTTAACAGCCTGTTCACGATCGGTGGTGTAACGATCTCCCTCTATTTGATTTGGCGGGCACAGCGACGCCAGGCAAGACGCCCTTTTACTTACCGCTTATTTCTTCTATTATTATTCGCTAATGCGATGCTTGGTATCGGCGAATGTGGACAGCTCCTATACTTCCTGCAAGGACGTACACGAACGGAACCGTTTGATTGGATCGACTTGATCTTCAGTCTTCAAATCTTGATCTATATCATTGCTTTCGGTTATTTCCTGCGTAATCGACGACAAGAAGTCAATTTGCGGGTCTTTTTGTTCGATGAGTTCATCATTTTAGTCGTTGCAGGATCTCTTTCGTGGCACTACTTAGTGACGCCTTATTTAGAAGCAAATGCCTTGCTGACGATCGAAACGCTTTTATGGCTTCGCTATCCGATCGGTGATTTATTGTTGCTCGGTGGAATGATTGTCTTATTCTTTGGTTTGATGAAGCGTGGCAATGGCGGCTCGTTATTATTGATTCTACTCGCATTTCATTTTCAGTTACTCGCTGATCTATTATACGTGGTACTCGAACGATTTGATTATCCATTTCCTTCGAGTTGGCTCGATCCGTTATGGTTAGCGACTGTCCTGATTGTCGGGCTTGCCGCGTATCGCTTTGATGCTGAGGAATCTCTCGTTCCTCTTGACGTTACACGGAGGTGGATCGATGTCTTACGTTTGATCACTCCTTACTTATTCTTATTGATTCTATTCGTGACGATGGCACGACAAACGATTAGTTGGAACGGTTTGACGATTGGATTAATGATTGCGATTCCGTTGTTGATTTCCCGTCAAATCCGGATTGTTGTTGACAATCAACGGTTGCGCGAAAATCTCGAAGCGAAGGTGGAAGAGCGAACGGAAGCATTAGCAACTGCCATGGAGGAGATGCGACACATGGCATATCACGATGCCTTAACAGGGTTACCGAATCGATATCTGTTTGCGCGACTGTTCCAAGACGCCTTGTACCGAGCGGAAGCGACTGACGGGCAGGTTGGGTTGTTCTTTATTGACATCGATCACTTCAAAGAGATTAACGATACGTATGGACATCATGTCGGAGATCAACTCATCGTCGATGTCACGACACGTCTACAAAAGAAATTGCCGCCCAATACAGTCATTTCAAGACAAGGTGGAGATGAGTTCGTCGTCTTGTTATTTGACGTTGAACAAGAAGCAGAAGTGGTGCAGTGTGGGGAACATCTCGTTTCCTTGTTCCGACAGCCGTTTCACCATGGTATCATTCCACTTCCGGTAACAGCGAGCATCGGTGGAGCAATCTATCCGGCGCATGCAGCCTCGCGATCGGACTTGATCGAGCAAGCAGACCTAGCGATGTATGAGGCAAAACGTCGCGGGAAGAATCAATTTTGCTTGCATGATCCAGCGATAATGAACACATGAACGTCGTCACATTCAAAAACACGCTCGTATACCGAACCTTATCGGATCAGTCATACGAACGTGTTTTTTTGATGCCGATCATTTCTTTTGCGTGCGTGCTAAGAACGTTTCAATGACTTCTGGATTCGTCACAGCTTGATTACATGCATCGCTGTCGATACACATATGATGACCAATCGTCTGATGCTGTTCAGTCGAACGGCGTGTCGTGACAGTTACGAGTGTAATATCACTATACGTATGACAAATCGCACAAATCCCTTTTTGAATCGATGGTAGATAGGTACCTTCTACGCCAATCCATTCACCATTCAAGGGATAGACGAAATATTTTTTCCGATTTCCGGTATCGTTCCAGCTTAAAAACGTCGTGTGTGTCCACTCAAAGGAGTGAAGTGACGGAATGTGTAACTTTTTCGTTTTTTTAAAGAGCTGTCGGATCCGTGATTCAGAAATACTCGGAAACGGTTGGACGAACGGTTCGACATGTGCTAAATACGCGAGGAGATCCTGTTCGGATTCAGCGTCACGAATGTTCGTCAGCAAGATTTCCTGTTCCGGTGTAAGTATTGGCAATAGATCAAATATCTTTTCAGCGGCACTGTACCGAACAGCATCACGAACATCGGGGTCATGAACAGCTGCGAATTGATGTTGCAGCAGCTCGACTTGATTCCGAATGAAATTGTATTGATAGGGTAGTAAAAATGCGTCCATTCTCGTTCCTCCTTTTCTTTTCATCGTACCGTAATTTGGCAACAGAACAAAGCGACATTTTAGTTTTTCAGACTTCTACAGCGGGAATTAAATAACAGACTGAACGAGGAGGTGAAAAGAGAAGTGCAGTATTTAACATTTTTACGCTTGATGAATGTAGGAGCATTCCTCTTTGCAATGCTAGCACGCGTCGTTTGGCAACAGCCGATGACCATTCTTAAGTTATCTCTTGTTCCTGCACCATTCTTTGACGCCATTGCCGGTGTCGTGTTTACGACATTATTGATTTGGTGTATTCGACCGGTACGTGCCTTCCCTGCGGATCGAGAACTGATTGAAGATATCGGAGGGTGGCTTGCATTATCACTCGTGACGCTTGGAATCAGTAGTATGAGTGGCCCCCCTTGGGAACTCGTCTCGACGACGATTTCTTTCATTAGCCTTTGCTTAGTCTATATGAAAATTCAACACCATCCCCGGCGTTCGCCGTGGATGCGCTCTCCATTTTCAGTGTTGCTTGCCTGGATCAGTACGATGCTATTGATTTTACCATTTCGGATCTTGTCGGATTTTCAGTTCACTTCTCTATTCAGTCTTTCCGAAACCCAATGGAGCACGATTGCGCTCGCATTAGCTGTTATCGGTGGACTCCTGTTCATCGCAATCCATTCAGATTGGGTATTTGGTCTCGCACTCATCTGGTATTTAGCTGGACTATTGTTTAACGAACGTCTCATTCTCTTGCAACAAATCGTAGCGGGAATTGGCATAATGTGTGTTTTACTCCTATGTTATTACGTCTTTCAGAAACGTCAACGTCTTTTTCGACAGCATTCACCTAAGTCTTCTTCATCCTAGTCATGTTTTAGATGAATTTGGGGTATATCTCATATAGTTGCTATAAAAGGGGGAGACGTGTGTCATGGGAAAAAAACAATGGATTGGTGTCTATCAAAATGAGACGGATTTGATTCGAAAAATTGAGGATCTACATTTTGCGGGTTATCTAGAAGAAGATTTGTATGTCGTGTTGCAAGACAAAACCGATATGGCGATGTTACGCGGGCAATCAGCGGCGCAACTGGTCTCCGGTAAACGGACGCTATTTGAGCGATTTACAGGCAAACCGGCTTCGGCCGAGGAAATTCAAACCGCCTTCACGGAACTCGGATTACCGGAGTCGGATATTCGTCAACATGTCTTACGTGTCCAGCAAGGCGATTATGTCCTGTTGGCAGACGAAGCAGGGGCTTCTCGTCCTGCGCCGGAACCAAAAAGTATTCTGGAAACAGAGCCAGAGGGAATCGAAGCGGAACGAAAACTTGATCACGAAAACCGTGCCCTTGAAAATGAAAATGATCGGATGTTGTAAGAGAGTCGTGCGGAAAGGATGAATCTTGATGGAGAGCCAATATCATACGATTTTGGTAGCAGTCGATGGATCAGAGACAGCAGATTTAGCATTTGAGAAGGCAGTGAAATTTGCCAAACATGATCATGCTAAACTCGTCATCGCCCATGTTATCGATATTCAGACGTTTGCTAACGTACGTGCCAATAAACGTTTCATTGATCAAAACGTTACCGAATATGCACAAGAATTGCTCGATCGTTACGAAAAGCGGGCACGAGAAGCAGGTGTCGAGACAGTTGAGCTGATCATCGAAAACGGCTCTCCGAAAACACTGATTCCAAAGGTCATCGCACCACGCGTTGGTGCGGGTCTGATCGTCTGCGGAGCAGTCGGGACGAATGCGATGGAACGAATCATGATTGGGAGTGTTTCTGAAAACATTTCCCGTTATGCAAAATGCGATATCTATATCGTCCGTCCGAAAACCTTGAAGTGACATAAAACAGCACACATCGGCTGATGTGTGCTGTTTTATGTCACGTTAGAAAATAATAGAAAATGCCTAATAAAATCAGAATGATCGGGAGAAAAATGAAATACATCCAAGACATATTTTTTGCCGAAGTCTTGTGATCGTACTGCTCTTCTGCTGGTTGCTTAGCAATCCGCAACGTAAAGATGAGTCCGACGAGACAAATGACTAATGCGATCCAAAATAAAGTCAACATAAGCATGCTCCTCTCTTCCTTTATCATACAGAAATTGGTCATGTTCTGCATCGGCAAGTTGTGACAGTTTAGAGTTGACAGACTTCTAGTTGAGGGGCTAAACTAACTTCATAAGTTTAGGGGGTAAACTAAAAATGAAAGACAATTTACGTGAAGCAGTCCTCCTGTTTGAAGAAGTCATGATCCACGGAACAGAACGCGTGTTGAAGTCGGTCGAAGCACCCGTTTGGCAAATGTACTCACCGGAACAACTTCATGTGTTGAAGCTCGTCGGAAAATATGGACCGATTTCGTCCGGACGTCTCGCGGCAGTACAGGGTGTTCACAAAAGTGCCATCTCGAACCGGCTGAAAAAGTTGACGGAAAAAGGTCTCGTCATCGTCGAACGTCGAGAAGATGATCACCGAACGAAGTACATCTCTTTGACGGAAGCAGGTCGGTTAGTGGCAACTGAAGCGGAGCAAGAAATCTATACGTATCTGGAGAATTTGATTGAAGGAAAAGTCGAAGAAGAAGAAATCATCCAGTTCATCGAAACCTTTAAGAAAATCAAAGAGATTCTGCAGTTGAACGTCTAAAGCCAGAATAGAAGGAAGAGGAGAATCAGACATGCGACAAATCGTCAAATGGCGCTGGGCAATTCTTGCATTATTGCTCATCGTCACAGTAGGTTTACTATTTACGGCACCAAACTTGGCAAAACAAGCAGAGGACGCAGGGGCGATTCAGCTTGCAAATGATGCTGATTCACAGCGAGCAGCTGATATTTTAGAAAAAGCGGGAGCAAGCGAAGAAACGATCTCGCTTGTCATTCCGCTCAAAGACAAAGTCAGCGATGCCGATCGAAAGTCGATCGGGCAAATCGTTCAGGATTTAGAAGCACTCGATCGTCCGGTCACGGATGTGCTCGATCCGTTTGAAAACAAAGAGACGGAAGGACAGCTCGTCTCAAAAGATAAAAAGACGGTCCTCGTACCGATCACAGTCGACGGTTCGCAAGAAGAAATCGTCAAACTGGCAAAACAAATCCGGACGGATCTTTTACCAAAGGATCAAACGATTTATCTAACGGGTGAAGCGTTAATCAACGATGACGTCAATACAAGCTCACAAGAAGGGTTGAAGCGGACGGAACTGATTACCGTCGGGTTGATTTTCGGACTACTTCTGCTCGTCTTCCGTTCCATCGTCACACCGTTCGTACCACTTGTGGCAGTGGGCTTTACGTACCTGATTAGCCAATCACTTGTCGCCTTTTTCGTCGACTGGTTCGGATTCCCGGTATCGAACTATACGCAAATCTTCCTCGTTGCCATCCTGTTTGGGATTGGGACGGATTACTGTATCTTGCTACTGAGCCGGTATAAGGAAGAATTGACGGCAGGACACGATGTCGAGACAGCGATCGTCAACACGTATAAGACAGCAGGGCGTACGTTACTAATCAGTGGTCTTGCTGTTCTTGTCGGTTTCTCAGCGATTGGGTTTGCGGACTTCCCAATCTTTAAATCATCGGTCGCTGTTGCGGTTGGGATTGCCGTCCTCTTACTCGTCTTATTTACACTTGTCCCCTTCTTCATGGCGACACTCAAAGAAAAATTATTCTGGCCGTCAAAGAAGGCAGCGAGTCACCAAGATAGCAAACTGTGGTCACATTATGGTGGGTTATCGATCCGTCGTCCTTTACTTGCGATGATCATCGTTGCGATCGTCACGGTCCCGACACTCTTTACGTACGATGATGACCTCTCGTTTAATACCGTCGATGAGATTGGTGCGAAGTATGATACGGTCAAAGGACTGAATGCGATCTCGGATGGATTTGGAGCAGGTGAGTCGCTCCCGGTCAATGTCATTCTTAAGAGCGACAAAGATTTGATTACAGAAAAGACAGTTCCTTATGCGGAACAGTTGAGTCGTGAGCTCGTGAAAATCGACGGGGTCAAATCGGTTCGTTCGATTTCTCGTCCGACAGGCGAAATCATTAATGACTTCTACGTCGATCGTCAATTAAAACAAGTTGCTTCCGGCATGAAGAAAGCAACCGCCGGTCTTACGGACGTTCAGTCTGGTCTGACGACAGTTGAAGACAATCTCAACGGTATCACAGGACAACTACCGGCAGGAGACTCGGCTTCAGCAGGAGCAAGTCAGTTGCAACAAGCAGCAGACGGACTTGGACAGATCAACCAACAGTTGACGCTCGTCGGTCAAGGTCTGCAATCGACTCAAAATATCCCGCAAACCATTGGGACATTAAATGCCTTGTCTGGTCAATTGAGCCAAGTTCAATCTGGCATCAGTCAAGCAGCAAGTGGAATAGCCTCACAAGGAGCACAAGCCGGTCAACTTGGAAGTGGGCTGACACAACTTGCGGATGGTGTTGGTCAAGCAAACACAGGGCTTGCGAAAATTAGTAATGGTCTAGATGACATCTCGAATTTGTTAACCGAGATGGGACAAGCGACATCGATCCGTGGGACAGGTGTGTTCGTGCCAAAAGATACGTTATCGGACAAGGCCTTTAAACCAGCAATTGACCGTTACGCGATTGATCAGCAAACCGGATTGAAGTTTGAAGTCATCCTCGAAGATGATCCGTATTCACCAGAAGCGATTCAAACCGTCGCTGCAATCAAAAAGACGACAGCGAATACGATCAAAGGAACACCGTTTGAAGACAGCACCGTCGCATATGGCGGGATTTCAAGCGTTAACAGTGACTTAAACGATACGTCGAAAGCCGATTTCAAACGAACGGTGACGGTCATGCTGATCAGTCTCTTCGTGATTCTAGCAATCATGTTCCGTTCGTTGATCATGCCGTTGTTCATGATCGGTTCGTTATTGCTGACGTATTATACGTCGATGTCGATCGCTGAATTGATTTTCGTCAATGGACTTGGATATGACGGTATCAGTTGGGCCGTTCCGTTCTTCGGATTCGTCATGTTGATTGCCCTAGGTATCGACTACTCGATTTTCCTCCTCGACCGTTTCCGGGAAGAGACGATCAAGGGACTCGATACGAAGGAAGCGATGTTCCTGTCGATGAAAAAGATGGGATCTGTTATCATCACGGCAGCGATCATCCTCGCAGGAACGTTCGGAGCGATGATGCCGTCTGGTGTCTTGAGTCTCGTTCAAATCGCGACGATCGTCATCACAGGTCTACTTTTGTATGGATTGATCGTCTTACCGCTCTTGATTCCAGCGATCACAGTATCGTTTGGTAAAGGGGTCTGGTGGCCGTTTCGACCAAACGCTAAAAAATAAGAACTAACCAAACCGGGTTCGTCTTCTAGATGAACCCGGTTTTGTCATGACGTATACTAAGAGCAGATGATAAGGAGGTAGAGCATGCAACACTTCAAACAACTGACTTCACGGATTTGGTATCAGACACCGGTCAGCGAGACGGATCGCCCGATTCTCGCCGTCGTGCGTGGGGAGAAGCATCAATTGATGATCGATGCTGGAAACTCGTCAGCCCATGCAGCACTATTCTTAGAAGAAATGAAGACACACAATCTTGGATCACCTGACTTATTGGCATTGACCCACTGGCACTGGGATCATATTTTTGGCATGAAATATCTCGGTCTGCCATCAATCGCGACTAAGCAAACGATCACGCATATGAAGGAGATGCAACCTTACGCTTGGACGGATGCAGCATTACAAGAACGAATGGATCAAGGCATCGAGATTCCGTTTTGTGCGGACGCGATCAAGCTCGAGTTCGGAGCGACACGTGATATTGAAGTCGTTTTACCGACGATTGGCTTTACTGGACAATTGGAAATTGACTTAGGTGGCGTGCAGTGCCAACTGATTGAAGTCGAAAATGATCATTCTCCTGGTAGCCTACTCGTCTACATTCCGGAAGAACGCGTCGTGTTCTTAGGAGACGCGATGTATGCGGATATCTTTTCATCGAAGTGGAATTATACGGTCGAACGGACGAAGCGCTTATTAGCGGCAATCGATCGTTTAGAAGCCGATTATTATGTCTGGTCGCATGGAGAAGCGATGCCGAAGTCTGAATTTGAAGAAGAGGTCAACATATTGCGTCGAGCCATTCGTGTAACGGAAGCGACCGGAGGACGACTGAAGGATATGCGGATCTTATATGCAGAAGAGACAGGACGATCGTTGACGGAAGACGAAACCGAAACATTGATCTATTTTGCAAATGGATTGAAATGACAGATCGTAACAAGGGATAAAATGGAGGACGTTGAAATAAAAAAGTACTACGAGCTTGTTAAAGGGAGCGGTACTATATGACGAAGCCAAAATTCGAACGGGATGAAACCATCGATCGCGTCTTTTTTGGAAAAGCGGGCATCTTTTCATTTTTGGTTATCGTGGGAGGCATTCTATATCTACTATATGATCTGTACGTACAATGATCGGAACGCATGCGTTCCGATTTTTTGAATTCAGGGGAGTGCACGAAAACCAGATATTGGGTAATGACTTGCGTGAGACTGTTAGTGAAAGTGAGAGGAGATGTCGGATGAAACGAATTCAAATTGCGGATTTTGATCGACGCATGCCATCGATTGAATTGGTCGAAAAGGATGATCACTATGAAGCGATGCTTGTACCGAGTTATGACCATACGTATCCTTCGACACAAATCCGGACGATCCGCTTAGCGGATATCTCTGTCAATCTGTTTGTCACCCCGGAAGAAACACTACTTGTTTCTGCGCTTTTTCATAAACCGGTTCAAGTGACGGATATCGTTTCCTGGATGCAGTTGTATACGATTAGTTTTGCCCAGTCGGATGAGACTGGTTATTTCGTCGAACAAGCGGATGAAATTTTAGAAGTCGTCTTGTATAAGAAACATCCGATCGTCATCGCGACACGTGGTCAGGATCGATTGTATTACGATACGACGGGAGCAATCGAGGTCCGGCGGGCGACGAATGAATCGGTCGGCGAGCGTCCCTTGCTTTATTTGAACGGGGAAGCCTGGTATGGTGTCCCGCGCTTGTCGTTCAATCGAATGAAGGATGAGCTGCACGTCAATGGAACGTTTTTATATGCGGACTATATGGACGCACACCATGGAAAAATCGGTTTCTTTCGCGAGAATGATCCCTCTCTACCAATCGTTTTGCTCGTCGGTCAGGCAATCGTTGAGATCGAACTGACCGAGAATCCGGACGGTTCACGCGTCCTGATTTTAGAACAACCATATGACGAAGCATGAAAGTGCACAAAAACCGTTCAGCAGATGAACGGTTTTTAAGTGAGACCGTGAAATCCCTTACAAAATATGCGAAGATAGTAAAGAGACAGACCAAAGGGGTTGATGGGGACATGGCGAAAGAAACACCGCGTAATTCTAAATGGATGCGTTCCTATAATCGGGCACTCGTCTTGCGACTGATTCGGATGCATCAACCGATTTCGCGGGTTGAGTTAGCACAACGGACGAACTTAACGAAGCCGACGGTATCGAACATCGTCAGTGAATTGATTGCAGAACAACTCGTAACGGAGCGAGAGCTTGGGATATCAAACGGGGGACGAAAACCGATCATGCTCGAACTCGTCGCAACAGAGCAATACGTCATCGGCATCGATGCGACGAGTCACCAATTCATCGGAGTCGTCGCGGATTTAAGTGGTAATACGATTCATGAGTCCGAAGCCGTGGGACGTTTTGAGACGAATGAAGAATTGATTGAAGCGATCGGTCGATTATGCAAGACCTTGATTGCACAGACACAAGGACGGGGAACGATTCACGGTATCGGGATCTCCGTCCACGGGATGGTCAATCCGGAGACAGGTGTCATCTTGTTTGCACCACGTTTCCACCTGCATGACGTTGAGTTGAAGGTACAACTTGAAGCACGTTTTGATTATCCTGTCTTCATCGAAAATGATGTTCGGGCACTCGCTTCGTTTGAGTTATTGTTCGGTGAAGGCGTCGGGGTTGAACAATTCTTCTATCTCTATGCTGGGGAAGGCATCGGGGGTGCTTATGTGCTCGACGGACAGCTTGTCGACGGACAACATCATATTACGGGAGAGGTCGGACATATGCGTCTTGATCTCGATGGACCGATTTGTTCGTGTGGGAACAGAGGATGCCTAGAAGCATTAGCAGGCGAAAAAGCATTGTTACGGGATTATGCTGTCATGGATCCGCAAGTCATGACGATTGCTGATTTGCGCAAACGGTTAAACGAACGCGATGAACAAGCAGTTCGTACATATGAACGGGCGGGGGAATATATCGGAATCGGTGTCTTGAATACGATTCATCTCCTGAATCCACGCCGGATTTTACTTGGGGGACCGATGTTTGAGCTCGCACCCACGATCGTTGATCAAATCAAGGAACGGGTCGAGCACACGGCGTTGACCGCTGCTTCACGTGAAACCGATGTCAAGATGGTCCCGTGGGGTGAAAAACAAGGAGCACTCAGTGCGGCTGCCCTTGCGACAAATAGTTTATTTCAAACGATTTAATGGGGGCTGACTCAAAAAAAGAATGACGCGTCTTTTCACGCCCTTTCCTCAGGCGAGACACAAGCCAGTTTTCCTGCT
>NZ_DFQK01000015.1:58209-70014 GCF_002377745.1 Exiguobacterium sp. UBA3491 | reverse complement strand
GAGACTGACTTTTGAGTCAGCCCTTTGTTATTCAAAAAATAATTTTTTGAAACCGTTTACAAGTTAAAAACCGATGTGCTATAGTCGATATAAAGTTAGATAATAAATTTAATTTACTAAGTTCATGGTCAACTAAGTGGAGGTGGATGCAGGTTAGCAGGGGCTAATCAAGCTGAAGCAGGAAAGGGAGGCATCGCGCAATGGAACCACACGATCCATGGGTTTCGTACCGTGAAGCTTTCGGGCGTTACGGAGCAATCCGCGGTTTTTATTTTCATCGGTCGACGCAACAGATGACAGAACAGGGTCCAGGCGATGTCCCGACAGACGAGCAGGATATCGTGCTCGTCCGACCACGACGTGACGGTGTATTTCAATTCCGGATGTCATCGGTACAAGGGGTCCTGACGATCCGTTCATCCGAGCTACACATTCGAAAAAATGAGAGCGGATACATTGAATTACGCGCACTCATGCAACACATGCGCTCTGCCGGTTGTTTGACGCTCGGTGGAGAGTTATACCTCTTCGTCCGACCGGATGTTGATACGCTGGCGTACCGTCTTCGATTGATTGCCCGCGTATTGATTCAGCTACAGGGAATGCCGATTCAGACGAAAGTGATCGAAGAATGGTGCAAACAAGCACAAATTGAAGGGGAACACGCTAGACGATACGCTTGACTACTTACACATAAAAGGGGAGCTCTTACATGAAATTCAAAAAAACGAAACTCGTTGCTGCAGCATCTGTCCTGACATTATCCGCATTCCTTGCTGGTTGTGGTGGAGAAGATGAGCAACAAACGAAAACGAAAGACGGTAAGACGATCGTATGACAAACCAGACGTTAGAAGCACAATTTGAACAGCGGTTTGGCTCACCGTCGACGCATCGCTTTTTTGCCCCAGGTCGAATCAATTTAATCGGTGAGCATACGGATTACAATGGCGGTCACGTCTTTCCGTGCGCGTTAACGTTCGGTACACACGCGATTGCGCGAAAACGAGACGATCAACGTTTCCGCTTCTACTCGCTGAATTTTGAGCAGGACGGCATCATCGAAGTCGCACTCGAAGAACTGGCGTATGACGCGACGCACGGTTGGACGAACTATGCGAAGGGTATGATTTCAGTCCTACAGGAAGCAGGATACCAGATCAATACAGGATGCGACATCTTGATTCAAGGTGACATCCCGAACGGAGCCGGTCTTTCGTCATCCGCTTCACTTGAACTTGTCATCGGAGTCTTGCTCGATCGATTATACGGATTAGACATTCCACGTCTTGATCTCGTCCGCTTTGGTCAACAGGTCGAAAACCGTTATATCGGCGTCAATAGTGGCATCATGGATCAATTTGCGATCGGTATGGGGAAAGCGGGAGCGGGATTGTTGCTTGATTGTGAGACGCTCGACTATACGTATGCCCCACTCGATTTGACGGGATATACGATCATCATCATGAATACGAACAAACGCCGTGAACTGGCAGATTCGAAATATAATGAACGCCGGGCGGAATGTGAGGCAGCACTCGCTTATCTCAATCAGTTCACATCACGGGAAACGCTCGGACAATGGACGACATCAGAATTCACGAAAGTCGCATGGGAAGACGAAATCTTGATGCGTCGCGCCCGACACGCGATTTCAGAAAATGAACGAACACTTCAAGCACTAGCGGCACTCGAAGCGGGAGAACTGAAGACGTTCGGTCAGTTGATGAATGCTTCACACGTCTCGTTACGGGAAGATTATGAAGTGACAGGGATTGAACTCGATACACTCGTCGAAGCCGCTTGGGAGCAACCGGGCGTGCTCGGCGCACGGATGACAGGTGCTGGTTTTGGTGGCTGTGCGATTGCGATCGTTGAAGACGAGGCAGTCGACGCGTTCAAACAAGCTGTCGGCGAACAATATGAAGCAAGGATCGGTTACCCGGCGACGTTCTATACGGCGACGGTCGGTGACGGAGCACGTGAAATCGAACGGGAGGTCATCTAAATGGCAACTTTAGTCGTAGGTGGAGCTGGTTATATCGGCTCCCATGCTGTCTATCAATTGATTGATGCCGGAAAGGATGTCGTCGTCATCGACCATCTGCAGTCCGGTCACCGTGAAGCGGTTCATCCGCGGGCACGTCTATATGAAGGAGACATACGCGATCGTGCTTTTCTCGATCGCGTCTTTACGGAAGAGACGATTGAGCAGGTCATCCATTTCGCTGCTTTTTCACTCGTTGGCGAGTCGATGACAGAACCATTACGCTACTTTGATAACAACGTTTACGGGACACAAGTGTTGCTCGAAGCGATGATCGCGCACGACATCAAACAGATCGTCTTTTCTTCGACGGCAGCCACATACGGTGAACAGGAGCAGATGCCGATTCTCGAAACAGCAGAAACGCGTCCGACGAATGCCTATGGTGAGACGAAGTTGATGATGGAGAAGATGATGCGATGGTCTGAACAAGCATATGGCTTACGTTATGTCGCATTACGTTACTTCAACGTTGCCGGTGCGCGCGTAACAGGAGAAATCGGGGAAGATCATGCGCCGGAAACCCATCTAATCCCGCTCGTCCTCGAAGTTGCCAACCGACAACGGTCAGAAATTTCGATCTATGGCGATGATTATCCAACGCCTGACGGTACCTGTATTCGTGATTACATCCATGTCGAGGACTTGATCGACGCCCATATGCGAGCACTTGATTATTTGGCTGATGGAAACGAGAGTACGGTCTTTAACCTTGGTTCAAGCCAAGGGTTTTCCGTTCGGGAAATCATTGAAGCAGCCCGTCGCGTGACGGGACATCCGATTCCAGAACGGATCATTGAACGTCGTGCAGGGGATCCGAGTATCTTGATCGCCGGATCTGCCAAAGCAAAAGAAGTTCTCGGCTGGACACCACAACGTACCGACATCGAAACGATCATCCGTGATGCTTGGAATTGGCATGCACATCATCCAGAAGGGTACCGGACGAGCGTTCGTTAATAGAGAGACAGAATGAGGAGAGTGACGGTGATGAATGAACTCATCCAACAGTTAGTAGCGCAAGCGATCCAGGAACGCTTGATTGAACAGGAAGATGCGATCTACGCCCGGAACCGGATTCTAGCGCGAATCGGTCAAGCCGATTTTGAAGAACAGGCAGACGTACCATCTCGCCCAATTCCCGATATTTTGGACGACATGATTGAAGTGTTGATCGTAAGTGGGCAGTTGCCGGCACATCTTGAAGACAAAGAGCAGTTCGCAGCAGATGTGATGGACATTTTCGTTGCCCGTCCGTCTGACGTGACGGCGGCATTCCGCCGTCTGTACGCTGAATCACCGGTAGCGGCAACAGATTACTTCTATCAACTGAGCCAAGCGAGTAACTACATCCAAACGAAACGGATCGCTAAGAATAAACGTTATCAAGCAGAGACGGTTTACGGGACGATCGATGTCACGATCAACTTATCGAAGCCGGAAAAAGACCCGCGTGAAATCGCGGCAGCTCGGACGGAAGCACCGACGGCGTCGAACTATCCAACCTGTCTGTTGTGCGTCGAAAATGTCGGCTACGCGGGTCGTGCGAATCATCCGGCCCGTGCAAATCACCGAATCGTTCCGCTGACACTGCTGGAAGAACCGTGGGCATTACAATACTCACCGTACGTCTATTACAACGAACATAGCATCATCTTGTCACAGGAACATCGTGACATGGTCATCAATCGGGATGCGTTTGCACGTCTGATTGCCTTCGTTGAGCAGTTTCCACATTACTTCGCTGGTTCGAACGCTGACCTGCCGATCGTCGGTGGATCGATTCTGACGCATGATCATTATCAGGGCGGACGCTATACGTTTGCGATGGACCGAGCAAAAACTTTAACATCCTTTACGTTCCCGGATCAGCCGACAGTCACTGGCGAAACCTTACACTGGCCACTGAGTGTGTTGCGTCTGAAGAGTAAAGATGCGTCGGCATTACTCAATGCTGCGACGACCGTCTATGAGACATGGTTGACGTACACGGATGAGAGTCAAGAGATTCGTTCACATACTGGTGAGACGCGACACAATACAGTGACGCCGATCGCCCGTCAACGTGATGGACAATTCGAGCTCGATCTCGTCTTACGGAACAACCGGACGTCAGCAGAACATCCGGACGGTATTTTCCATACGCATGCCGATATTCACCACATCAAGCGAGAAAATATCGGTTTGATCGAGGTGATGGGACTGGCAGTCTTACCGGCACGCCTGCTTCAAGAGTTGCAACAGGTCGAACAGTTCATCACAGGTGAAGTCGACGAAGTAGCTGTCGCTCATGCTGACTGGGCGCAAGAACTAAAACAAGCGTATGTCGGACAAGATGTCACGATATACGTCGAGCAAGCAGTTGCTGCAAAATTCGTACGTGGTCTCGAGGACTGTGGTGTCTTTAAACAGACAGAGGAAGGTCAGGCGGCGTTCGGACGATTCGTTCAACTCGTGACGCGCCAACCAGTGGAGGAACAACGATGACACGACTACTTGAGAAAGAGTTGATTCGACATACATTACGTCAGGAAGGCATCGAAGTGACACTCTGGAACTATGGCGGCATTATCCAGGACATCCGGACGATTGATCGGGATGGTCATTTGGAAAGCGTCGTCTTAGGTCTAGAGACGGTGAAAGACTATCAACAACACTCGCCGTACTTCGGGGCAATCGTCGGACGCGTCGCTGGTCGAATCGGACAGGCACGTTTCGAAGTAGCGGGAGACGTTTATCAGCTCGTCGCAAACGACGGGGCGAATCATCTGCATGGTGGAATTCACGGATTTGATCAAGCGTGGTTTGATGTCATCGAAGCGACGGATACATTATTCCATTTGCGCTTAAAAAGTCCAAACGGAGAAGAAGGTTATCCGGGAACAGTCACACTCGATGTGTTTTATCGACTAAAAGATACGACATTGACACTTGAGATGTCGGCGGTGACGGATCAGACGACACCACTCAATCTGACGAATCATACGTATTTCAACCTATCTGGAAATGCGAAGCGAGATGTGTTAGATCATGTCTTGACGTTACCAAGCGACTGTTACTTACCGGTCCAGCCAGACGGCTTGCCGACAGGCGAACAACGGGATGTATCCGGAACCCCATTCGATTTCCGGAACGGTCAGTCGATTCGTAAGGGAATTACGCTTGAGCATCCCGAGACGATCGCTGTCGGAAATGGCTACGATCATCCCTTCGTGTTGCAGGATAACACACTTCGACTCGCAGATCCGATATCCGGTCGTTTCGTCGACGTCACGACGAATCAGCCGACAGTTGTGCTCTATACCGGAACGCAACTACTGACCGATTATACAGTTCATGGTGTTCCTGCTCGACCGTCGCTCGGTTTATGTCTTGAAGCACAAGTGCATCCAAATGCAATCCATGAATCTGATTTTCCATCAATCCTGTTATCACCTGGTGAGACCTACCACTGGAAAACAGCTTATCATTTTAGTGTAGTATCTTGAAATAAGCCCCGCTTCCCGTGTCCAATTGGACAGGGAAGCGGGGCTTATTTGTGGTAGAACAGGGAAGGAAAAGTCTTAATTCACAGACGTTGCTCGAGCGCGAGTAGTGTCCGCTTCATATTCAGTCCACCATGATAGCCGAGCAGATCGCCTTTTTTGCCAATGATCCGGTGACACGGGATCGCGAGCAGTAATCGATTTTTTCCGATTGCCGTGCCAATCGCGCGAGTCGCGTTCGGGCGGAAGAGACGTTCCGCGATATCGGAGTAGGTGGCGGTTTGACCGTACGGTACCGCGCGTAAAGCATTCCAGACTTCAAGTTGAAACGGGGTACCGACTGGTGCGATTGGAAAGGACAGTGTCGTCGACTGCTGATTTAGATAAGCTAGTAGCTGCTCCGTATACAGAGCAAGCGCGGTGTCAGAAGCAATCCGATCGGCTCGGGGGAAGTGTTTCCGCGACCAGTCGTCGAATAACTCCTCCGGTTCATCCCAAGCGCCAACATAACAGAGACCATCTGCTGTAGCAGAGACCGGAAACGTATGCGTATTCCAGTGCAAACGAGTGAAGTACAGTTCCATGACATGTTTTCCTTTCTACACGAAATGAAGTGATGAATCCAAAAGAGGTGCTTCTGGCGCAGAGGCACCTCTTTTGGATTACGCGCGCGAACCGACTTGTTGCCGCGGTGGAAGATGGATCGATTGACCAAATAAGGCTTCCATTGATTCCGTCAAGGCTTCGCTTCGACTCGGATGGGCCATGACAGGGAAGAGGAGATCTTCTCGTTTCGCTGTCAGTTCCAGTGCTTGGGTGAATTGTCCGACGAGACGATGGGCATCGTCCCCGATCATGTGAATACCAAGGATCAGTGATGTTTGCTCATCAGCAATGACCTTGACGAACCCACTGCCACCTTCAATCGTCGTCGCTCCGTTTGCATTCAGTGGGAATTGTCCGCTCTGAACAGTATGTCCAGCTTCGACCGCTTCTTGTTCCGTCATCCCGACCGAAGCGATCGGTGGGAAGGTCCGTAGAACCGTCGGATTATACGGTGTCGTTGAATCGACGTCTTGACCGGACAAGTGAGCTGCCGTTCGCTTCGCTTCATGAATCGCACGGATGGCGAGCTGTGGACCTGGTGTGACATCACCGATTGCGTAAATATGCGGTTGATTCGTTCGTCCAGTTGCGTCAACTGGAATCGTCCCGTCTTCTGCAAGCGTCACACCAATCCGTTCGAGACCGAGAGTCAAACTGTTCGGAATCCGGGAAAGGGATTGGAATAGATAGGTGCCCTGATAGGTGACTTCTTCACCGTTTTTCATGACCGTGACGGTCGCGTCCATTGAAGCATCGATCCGTGTCACGACATCCGGCACGAGACGGATTTTTTGTTTTTTGAATGTCCGCTTTAGTTCCTTTTCAAGGCTTGGTTCAAGCGACAATTGATCGGCAAACAACGTCACCTCTGTACCGAGCGCATGGAAACAGGCTGCGGCTTCAAGTGCTAATGTGTCGGAGCCAATGATCAATAAGCTGTTTGGTAACTGCTCGAGTTGATAAAGCTGTTCGGCATTCAGTCGGCACGATTCCTCGTACTGGATGCTGTGACTACCGGTCGCGATGATGACATCTTGGAATCGATACGTATCGAACTGATGTCCCGACTCGACGCCGATCCGGTCCTCTGACAGGAAGGAAGCTGCACCAGAAATATGCTCGATTTGATTCGCCTGACAGAGGGCGACGACACCTTGACGTAATTGCTGCACGACACGATTGCGGTAAGCATTCAGTTTACTGAAGTCATGGACAGTAGGGGTGGTGAATCCAAGGTCTTCAAGATGAGGCAAGCGTAACATTTCTTCTGCCGCATGCGCATAAACCTTGGACGGGATACAGCCTCGGTTCAAACAAAGTCCACCGAGTTCAGCTTGTTCAATCAGTGTCACCTTACGACCGCCTTGCGCAGCACGGATCGCTGCCGTGTAACCTGCGGGACCCCCACCGATGATCAGGAGATCCCGTTCTTGTGTAAGTTCGCCAACAACCATGTTAGATCAACTCCAAAAGTAGGGTAGTCGGATGTTCAATCAGTGACACGAATCGGTTCGTAAAGGCAACAGCCGTTGCCCCGTCTGCGACGCGATGATCGAACGACATCGACAAATTCATCATCGAGCGGACGACGATTTGATCGTCTTCATCGACACAGGCTCGTTTTTTCGTCTTGTGGAAGGCAATCAATGCCGTTTCCGGATAGTTGATGATTGGTGTAGCCCCCGTACTGCCCAGTGGACCAACATTGCTCATCGTAAAGGTACTTGGCTTTAAGTCCGCTGCACGTAAGGCACCGTTTTGAGCACGTTGTTGCAACGAGATCAGTTGATCATGCAATTCCGTCAGTGAGAGCCGATCGGCATGACGGATGACAGGAACCATTAACCCGTCTGGTGTCTCGGTTGCCATGCCAAAGTGGAAATCCCGCTCTAATCGAATACATTCATTCGCTTCATCGAGTTTGGCATGGAAGACGGGGTAGTCTTTTAAAGCAACGATCAAGGCTTTGATGAAGAAAGCATTGACGTTAATGTTTCGTCCAGCTGCTTTCCATTCGGCACGTAATGCGAGCAAACGTGTCATGTCGACTTCCTCGAAGTGAGTGACATGGGGAATCGTGTACAGCGACTGGGTCATCTTTTTCGCGATTTGCTTACGAATGCCGCGAAACGGAATCGTTTCCGGTGATGTTTCTTGGTATGTGACCTCTTCAATAATCGGTGTAGCTGTCTCTTGTGGAGCAGTAGTAGCCTGGACGAAGCGAAGCACATCGTCCTCCGAGACTCGACCTGATGGATCGGAGGCCGTGATAGATTCGATATCAATTCCGTGATCACGAGCAATTTTTCGTGTGTACGGTGTCGCAAGGACCCGTTTTGATGGAGATGCTTGAGCAGGTGGGGCCGCGACGGCGACAGGCGCTGGTTCAGATACGCGCGACACTTCAGGTTTTACCGCGACCGGCACTTCAGAAGCGTTACTTACTTCGATGTGCAACAACGTCGTACCGACTTGCACCGTCTGACCGACCGGAATGATGATTTCCTTGACGATTCCGGAGACAGGAGCCGGTAGTTCAGCGACCATCTTATCGGTCGCAACCTCAACGACCGGTTGATCGGTCGTGACGTGGTCTCCGACTTGAACGAGATAATGGGCGATTTCACCTTCCGTCATACCTTCCCCGACATCATGTAACTTGACTTCGATCATGGGACTCAGCTCCTTAAAACTCGACCGTACGCTGAATCGTCGCAAGGACTCGTTCCGGCGTCGGAATGTAATGGTCTTCGAGGGCGAACAGTGGAACCGGAACATCAAAACCTGTCACACGGGCAATTGGTGCCCGTAAATAAAGAAACGCCGTATCGTTGATCAACGTGACGAGATCATTCCCGAGACCACCCATCGCTGCGGCTTCATGCACGATGACGGCACGACCGGTCTTTTGAACGGAAGCAGCGATTGTGTCCCGGTCAAGCGGATAGAGCGTCCGTAAGTCGAGGACTTCGCAAGAAATACCGCGTTCCTGTGCAGCCATCGCTGCCTTGTGAGCCACTTGGACCATTGCCCCCCAAGCGATCAACGTCACGTCCGTCCCTTCACTGACGTAGCGCGCTTTTCCGATCTCGACGGTATAGGACTCGCTCGGTACGACTTCCTTGAATAAACGGTAACTACGCATCGACTCGAGGAACAACACGGGATCTGGATCTTCAATCGCAGCAATCAATAACCCTTTTGCGTCGTACGGTGTCGCCGGACAGACGACCTTGAGACCGGGCATTGATGTAAAGAGCGCCTCCGTACTATCGGAATGGATTTCCGGTGCCCGGATGCCGGCACCATAAGGCGCACGAATGACCATCGGCACACTATAGCGCCCCATCGTTCGCATCCGGATACGAGAGACATGGGTCATGATTTGTTCATAGGCAGGGTAGATGAAGCCGAGAAATTGAATCTCGACGATCGGTTTAAAGCCATTGATGGCAAGACCGATCGATGTACCGACGATGCCGGCTTCACTGAGCGGTGTATCAACGATCCGGTCTTCACCGAACTCTTCTTGTAAGCCGTCCGTCGCTCGGAAGACGCCACCGTTTTTTCCGACATCTTCTCCAAGAACGAGTGTCGTCTCATCCTCCGACAATTTTGTCCGCAGGGCATCCGTGACAGCTTGAACGAGTGTCATCTCTGTTTGACGATTGATTGGTGTTGCCATCTCATTTCCCCCTTGCTAGCAGATACGCTTCTTTTTGTTGCTGGACATCAACCGGTAAGGTCGCGTACGTATGGTCGAACAGATCATTGACGTCTGGTGCCTTGAATTGCTCCATCGCAGTTACTGCCGCTTCGACTTCTGCCTGGTGCCGTTCCTGCAGCTGTTGCATCCAGGTTTCGTCAAAGTAGCCTTGATGTTGTAAGAACTGTTCAAGTCGATCGAGCGGATCGACCCGGTCACGCGAGCGGGCTTGATCACGGTATTTCGTTGGATCGTCTGCTGTCGTATGGGCACCAAATCGCCACGTGACGGCTTCGATCAATGTTGGTCCACCGCCAGAACGGGCACGCGCAACGGCTGCTTGCATCGTGAAATAGACGGCAAATGCATCGTTCCCATCGATTCGGACGCTTGGCATCCCGTAGGCGATCGCTTTTTGTGCGATCGTTTCGGAATGCATCTGTTTTTCGATCGGAACAGAAATCGCGAATTGATTGTTTTGGTTGAACAGAATGACTGGTGCTTGGAAGACACTCGCGAAGTTCATCCCTTCGTGGAAGTCGCCTTCAGACGTCGCCCCGTCACCAAAGTAGGCGACCGCGACGTTCGTCGTACCTTTTCGTTTTTCCGCCCACGCGGCGCCGACGGCATGCGGAATTTGCGTCGCAATCGGAACGGCAGGAGGGAAGATGTGTTTCTCAGACGGCACGCAACCTTCGACACGACCGTTCCAGTAGAGAAGGGTCCGCACCATGTCGGCACCGAACGTCAACGTCGCACCGTGATCTCGGTACGTCGGGAATAACCAGTCCTGCTCTGACAACGCCAGTGCACTACCGACTTGCGCTGCTTCTTGTCCTTCGAACGGTGCATAAGTGCCGAGGCGCCCTTGGCGTTGTAAGTTGATCGTCTTCCGGTCGAACGTCCGGATCCGATGCATCTGTTCATATAGGGTGAGGGCGAGCTCTTTCGTCAGATCGTGTTCTTTTGAGGCGTCGATGATACGACCTTCTTCATCGATGATGCGTTGAATCGGAAAATGTTGCTCCATGTCAGTCCCTCCTTCAGTGGTTACGGATATCCCATTTTGGTTTTGTCGTATTCGTGAAGATGTTGTTGTGTTTTGCCCGGATCTGCATCCGTTTTTCACACATCCGGTTCGCGGCTTCGACCGTCGTGATGTTTTCTGCTTGCGATTCCTTGAAGACTTCGAGCACGGCGTCATAGATGTGACGCGTCTTCAGGAGGACCCGTTCGTGATTTGCTCCGTACAGTTCGTCAGCGACTTGAATCAATCCACCACCGTTGACGATATAGTCTGGTGCATACAAGATGCCGCGGTCCATCAAGACGTGAGCGAGCTGTTCATCCGCAAGCTGATTGTTTGCCGAACCGCAGATGGCTTTGCACGGTAAGAGGGCAATATTTTGAGCGTGAATGACACCACCGTATGCACATGGAACGAAGACATCAGCATCCGTCAGATGAATTTCGTGAGGCGAGACGACGCGAACTGTCCCGGGTGCCATTTCGGCTTGAGTTACGATTGCTGCGAGCGCGGCTTCATTGACGTCTGAAACATAAATCGTCGCACCGGCGAGTAACAGTTGTTCTGCGACCTTGAAGCCGACCTTTCCAAGTCCTTGAATCGCATAAGTCGCGCGACTTAAGTCGTCCGAACCGAATAACGTCTCGATTGTCGCCCGGAGTCCATAGACGACACCTTCAGCCGTCGGGATCGATGAATCGCCACTTCCGCCAAAGGCTTCCGGAATGCCGACGATCCGTGACGTCTCCCGACTAGCATGAACGAAGTCATCCATCGTCGTACCCATGTCGGTTCCGGTGTAAAAACGTCCGCCGAGCGAATCGACGAAGCGACCGAAGGCACGAAAAAGCTCTGGTGATTTATCTGTTGCCGGATTGCCGATGATGACGGCTTTACCACCACCAAAATCAACATCAGCGGCAGCGCATTTATAC
>NZ_DFQK01000015.1:16040-58184 GCF_002377745.1 Exiguobacterium sp. UBA3491 | reverse complement strand
GCCACGTGACAGGCGGAGGACATCGTCAAGTGCTTCATCGACAGAAGCGTAAGGCGCCATGCGGCAACCACCGAGAGCGGGACCGAGCGTCGTATCGTGGATGGCGATGATTGCTTGTAACCCTGAGACAGGGTCGTTGCAAAAGACGACTTGCTCGTGACCCGCGATTTTTTCCATGATCGAGAGCGTTGGATTCGTAGATGGGTTTAACATGTTCATAGTAGAGTCCTCCTCTATCAAATATAAGTAAGCGCTTTCATTTTGTTGGAGCATTGACTTGCAATTTTTCTTGAATCCGGCTTTTTTCTAAAATGAATTGTGTTACTTCTCCTGTTCCAATGACCGCTTGTCCGTCTCGGACTTCGATGTCAGCGTCAACGCGACGTGCTGTGACGCGTGTTACTGTAGCGGTCACGATCAATCGTGCGCCTTCAGCTGCCATACCAAGATGCTTCAGTGAAACTGCACCCCCGACACCTTCTTCACCAGCTTCTAGGTAAGGCAAGATCAGTTGACGTGCTGCCCATTCCATGTGATAAACCATCGAAACGGTGGAGTATGCTGGATGAACGAGCTGACCTTCGAATCGTGCAAACATATCTTCCGAGACGACTGCTTGAATCTCTGCTGTATCCCCGACAGCTAAACCTGGCTTCATCGTGATCCCCCTTCACTACAACGAATCCTCATTCCATCAAGTGGTCTTACCAAAAATAGTATAACACTTGTCACACGATATTTTATCAATCCGTTACAAAATGAGCAAATCATTTCAGAAATATTTTCCAAAAAAAAGACTCTCGTCATGAAAAAATAGCTTTATAAGCCGATTGATTTACTGGTAAGGTGCGTCGAAGTGATAAAGTGAGAATCGTTTGGGAGCATTTAACAAAACAAGATTGACAACATTGTGAACGTATCGTACGTTAAACATATAACTAAAAATAAACGACCGTCTTATTATTGTATACATGATGAGGAGGTGCAGATGTGTACGATCAACATCACGAAACGATGGATGCTCAAACGCGGGAGCAGCTACAAATGGAGCGATTGCGCCAAACGATGGAACACGTCACGCGCGTCCCGTTCTATCAAGAACGTCTGCAGACATTGCAGATGACGGCACATGATTTTCAAACGATCGAAGATCTACGAAAATTTCCCTTCACACGCAAGCAAGATTTACGCGATCATTATCCGTTCGGGCTATTTGCCGTCGAACGAGAACAGGTCACTCGAATTCACGCCTCGTCTGGTACGAGTGGTAAACCGACTGTCGTCGGGTATACGCAAGAAGATTTAGACGACTGGGCAGATGCCGTAGCACGGAGCTTAGTCTTAGCCGGTGGTTCACCAGCTGACTTGTTGCACAATGCCTACGGCTACGGACTGTTCACAGGTGGACTCGGTCTTCATGCAGGTGCTGAAAAACTAGGCATGACGATCTTGCCGATTTCCGGTGGCAACACGGATCGGCAAATCACGTTAATCGAGGATTTCCGACCGGATGGCATCTGTGGGACACCTTCGTATATTTTGCGATTAGCAGAACGCATGATCGAACGGGGGATCGATCCACGCAAGACAAGCATGCGTTACGGCATCTTTGGAGCTGAACCATGGTCGGAAGAGATGCGGCAGACACTCGAACAGACCTTTGATCTACAGGCATTTGATATTTATGGACTCAGTGAAATCATGGGACCAGGTGTCGCGATGGAGTGTCAGGAGCAGGCAGGTCTGCATATCATGGATGACTTATTCATTACGGAAGTCGTCGATCCCGTTACGGGGAAACCGGTACCAGATGGCATGGTCGGGGAACTCGTTTTTACAAGCTTAAAAAAGAAAGCGCTTCCAATCGTTCGTTACCGGACAGGTGACTTAGCATCGATCACGCACGAAGCGTGTGCTTGTGGTCGGACGACAACACGGATGTCACGTGTCAAAGGGCGAACGGACGACATGCTGATTATCCGAGGGGTCAACGTCTTCCCGTCAGAAATCGAGCGGGTCTTACTCCAACAGCCGGACGTGACGCCGCATTATCAAATTCATCTCGTGCGTAAAGCAGGACTCGATGCCGTTGAGCTACATATCGAATTCGAAAACATCTCGGAGCGACAAATGCGTTCGATATGTGACGCCATCAAGTCGGAATGCCTCATTTCCATTGATCTCGTCTGTCACCCGCACCAAGGGTTACCACGATCGGAAGGGAAAGCCGTTCGGATCGTTGATCGACGCTCGACATCACTCGTCTGATTCAAAGGAGGAACTAGCATGTATGATGCAACACAACTGTTCGAACCCGTCCAACTGACGGAAGAAGAAAAATTCGCACGCTTCAAGGAACGAATCGAGCAAGGTGAAAAAATCGAAGCCGATGACTGGATGCCTGATTTTTACCGGGACACGCTAATTAAATTGATTTCGATGCATGGTATCAGTGAAATCATGGGTGCGCTTCCGGAAAAAGAATGGGTTCCAAAAGCACCATCACTTCGCCGGAAGCTTGGCATCATGGCGAAGGTCCAGGATGAGATGGGGCATGGACAACTGTTACTTCGTGTCGTCGAGGATTTGATGAAGCCGTATGGCAAGACACGTGGGGATTTGATGGATGATTTATTTACGGGACGATTGAAATTTCACAACGTCTTCCACATGCCGACACGGTCATGGGCCGATGCCGGAATGATTGGTTGGCTTGTCGATGGGGCGGCAATCATCACGCAGACGAACATGCTCGGCGCTTCGTACGGACCGTACGCGCGTGCCTTGCAACGGATCTGTGCAGAGGAAGTCTTCCACGCACAGCACGGGGAGTCAATCATCATGGCACTCGCAGAAGGAACACCGGAACAGCGGGAAATGATTCAAGAATCACTGGATGAGTGGTGGGAATCCTTGTTGATGTTCTTTGGACCAGCCTCGAAAGAGACGACCGGGACATCGAAACAGGACGTGACGATTGCTTATAAGATTCGGACGAAAACGAATGAAGAGCTCCGGCAAAACTTCTTTACAAAGTACGTGCCGCGGATTCGTTCGCTCGGACTCGTCATTCCAGACCCGACGTTACGTTTTGATGAAGAGACAGGGCAATGGGAATACGCACAGCCGGACTGGACGAAATTCAAGACAATCATCCAAGGTGGAGGACCGCGTTCGAAAGAGCGACTGGATCTGCGCCGGACATCTTATGAGAATAATGCTTGGGTACGGGATGCACTCGCTGAAACGAAGGCATGAGAGGGGAAGGTACGATGAACGAGACGTTCTATCACGAATTCGAAGTCTTTAGCAAACGGACGCCGAACGCGGCGTTCACGCATCAATTCAGTTTACTTGCTCCAAATAAAGAGATGGCACTGTTGATGGCACAAGAAAATTTCATGCGCCGAGAACCAGTCGTCGATATCTGGGTCGTCAAACGTGAAGATATCCGTGGTTTGACACCCGATGAAAAGCAGATGCTCCAACGGCTCGACAATAAAGATTACCGGACGACGAAAGGATACGGCTACTTGAAGAAAAAATGGCGGCATTATGAGCAACAGATGCTCGATGAAAAAGAAATCATGTCGTGGCAAGGAGGCGATTCGAAATGACGGAACAAGAACGGACGGCACTCGCCTCCTTACTGTATCAACTCGCAGATGATGACTTTCTCTATGCGTATCGTGGTTCGGAATGGCTCGGGCTTGCACCGCATATCGAAGAGGACGTCGCTTCATCCTCGATCGCGCAAGATTCGATGGGACACGCGGCGATGTATTACCAACTCCTTGAGGAACTTGGTGAAGGGAATGCTGATGCGTTAGCCCACGTCCGCTTGGCACACGAACGGAAGAACTCGATTCTTGTCGAACGTGTCAATGGACCCGGCTATTATATGGAAAAACCCGAATATGACTGGGCATTCGCTGTCGTCCGGAACTATTGCTATACAGTCGCGAAAAAGATTCGGATTGATGCGTTGAAATCGAGCAGTTACGAGCCACTCGCTGCGGCTGCCGTCAAGATCAACATGGAGTTGTACTATCATTTGCTGCACTGGCAAACATGGTTCACCCAACTTTATCAATCGACGGAGACAGCTCGCCAGAAGATGGATGCAGCCCTAGAAAAAGTCCTCTATGACTTCGGCGACATGTTCGATTATGGCGAACACGGTCAACTGATCGAAGAGATGCGGTTGATTGAAGGGCAAGGGATTTTACTTGATTGTTGGTATCAGACGATCACACCGTTACTCGTCGAATTGAACGTGACCCTCCCAGAAATGCAGATGACACGCAACGGGCGGGACGGCGATCATACGGAAGACTTGAATGATGCACTCGCGACACTCGGAGAAGTCTATCTGATTGATCAAACGGCGACGTGGTGAAAGGAGAGGGAAGCATGACGACGACACTTCAACATGCAATCCGTGAAGCCCTGAACGGGGTGAAGGATCCAGAAATCGATAGCGTCAGTATTTTAGATCTTGGCATGGTCGAAACGATGGACGCGGAAGCGACGGCGCATGGCTACACGGTGCACGTCACGCTTCTCCCGACGTTTCTCGGTTGTCCGGCGCTTGAAATCATTAAAAAAAATACCGAAGCTGCTTTGCAGGTGATTCCGAACGTCGAGCAGGTCGATGTCCAGTTCCGGTTTGATCCACCGTGGACGTCAGACCGGATCACAGAACAAGGGATGCAAGGATTGAAGGCATTCGGCATCGCACCCCCTCGATTCGAACAAGGGAAGTGGGAGATCGACTGTCCGTACTGTGGGTCGACGTACGTGACGATGGAAAACTTATTCGGACCGACCGCTTGTCGAAGTATTCTCTATTGTAAATCGTGTAAAAATCCATTCGAGGCGATGAAACCCGTCTCTACTCTCATGTGAAGGAAGGTAATCAATATGGCAAAATTAATCGCACTGTACAAACATCCGGAAAACAAGGAAGCATTCGATCAGCATTACTTTGAGGTCCATGGTCCATTGACAGCAAAAATTCCAGGACTGCAAGAAATGAATGTCACGAAAATCGTCGGTTCACCAATGGGCGGGGACGGAAAGTATTACTTGATGTGCGAGATGGTCTATGAAAGTCAGGAAGCGATGCAAGCAGGCATGCGTTCTCTCGAAGGAAAAGCGTCAGGGAAAGACTTGATGAGCTTTGCGGGGGATCTCGTCACATTGATGATTGGTGAAGATGTCCATGCCGACACAACAGTACGTTAAGACGGAAATGGTTGGTCGGATCGGTCGAATTCGCCTCGACCGGACGGCACGATACAATGCGCTGAACCGGACGATGGTCCGCGAAATCGTCGAGGCGATGGAGATATTTGATCGTGACGATCGGGTGACGGTCATCGTCTTGACGGGAAACGGAAAGTCGTTTTCAGCAGGTGCCGATATCGAGGAGATGCTCGAAGCGACACCGATCTCGATGGAACTCCTCGATCCGTTCGCGGACTGGGACCGGATCAGCCGAATCAAAAAACCGATCATCGCAGGTGTCCATGGTTTCGTCCTTGGAGGCGGTTTCGAACTGGCGCTCGCTTGTGATTTAATCTACGCCGATCCCGCGACTCAGTTCGGTTTTCCAGAAGTCGGACTCGGCGTCATGCCGGGAGCAGGCGGGACGCAACGTTTGACAAAATGCATCGGTCGGACGCGGGCGCTCGAATGGCTCTTCACGGGTGACCGGATGCAGGCAGACGAAGCAGAACGACTTGGCATCATCAATCGAGTGACGATGGATGTTGAAGCGACGGTGCTTGCGATGGCAGAGCGGTTATCGAACCAGCCGAGCATGGCGTTACGACTGATCAAGGATGCAGCAAACAAAGCCGTCGATTTATCGTTACAAGATGGCATGGAGCACGAACGTCGGAACTTCTATCTGTTGTTCGCAACAGCCGATCAAACAGAAGGTATGCAAGCTTTTCTCGAAAAACGCCCACCGATTTTCAATCAACAGGAACAGGAGTGAATAAAATGTCGACAGTACATGAAAAAACACTTGAAATGAAACGGTCCGTCTATCATTTGCTCATTAACGGCGAACAAGTCGAAGGTGCAACAGGCGAGACATTTAAAACATATAATCCGGCAACAGGTGAAGTGATTGCGGAAGTTGCAAAAGCCTCGAAGGAAGACGCTGATCGTGCCGTTCAAGCCGCACGGGATGCGTTTGATCACGGGAAGTGGAAGATGTGGCCGGTCGGACGCCGCGCGCAAATCTTAAATAAGATTGCGAGCATCATGCGTTCCCGCTTCAACGAAATCGTTGAACTCGAGATTCTCGATACAGGGAAATCACTAGCAGCGGCACAAGGACAAGTCACGCAAGCGATTGAAGACTTTGAGTTCTACGCAGGTGCGATCGTCGGTCATCGTGGTGTCGTCAATAACATGCCGGGACAATTCCATAACTACACAGAAAAAGAAGCGGTCGGTGTTTGTGCGCAAATCATTCCGTGGAACTATCCATTGATGATGGCAGCTTGGAAAGTCGCACCAGCGATTGCAGTCGGTTGTTCGGTCGTCGTCAAACCAGCGACATTGACTCCGTTGACAGCGATCATTCTCGGTGAGATTTGTCTAGAAGCTGGCGTTCCGGCAGGTGTCGTCAACGTCATCCCAGGCTCAGGACGCGAAATCGGCAACCATCTCGTCGAGCATCCAAACGTCGATAAAGTCGCCTTCACGGGCTCGACGCCAGTCGGAAAAGACATCATGGGACGTGCCTCGGAAACACTAAAACGAGTCACACTCGAACTCGGTGGAAAATCACCGAACATCGTCTTTGAAGATGCAGATGTGACAGCAGCCGTTGATGGTTCGTTGTTCGGAATCTTCTATAACAGCGGTCAATCATGTGAAGCACGCTCGCGTTTGTATGTTCACGAAGAGATTTACGACGCGTTCATGGAGCAATTCGTCGCGAAGACAAAACAACTCGTTCTCGGCAATCCATTTGATAAAGGGACACACGTCGGAGCGATCATCGACCAACAACAAGTCGATGTCATCGATGGATACGTCCAGTCAGCGAAAGCAGACGGAGCGACAATCGTCACAGGTGGTCATGCGACAGCACCAGAAGGATACGAAAAAGGCTTCTGGTACGCACCAACGATCATCACGGACGTCACGCACGAGATGAAAGCGGTCAATGAAGAAATCTTCGGACCGGTCGTCGTCGTCATGCCGTTCAAAGATGAAAAAGAAGCGATTCGTTTAGCGAACGACACATCGTTTGGACTCGGATCAGCGGTTTGGACAAAAGACGGTGCAAAAGCGACGCGCGTTGCCAACCAAATCAAAGCCGGTATCGTCATGGTCAACTGTCCGTTCTCTGCTTTCCCAGGTACACCGTTTGGTGGGTATAAGCAATCAGGATTCGGTCGTGAACTCTGTATCGAAACACTTGATCTGTACACAGAAACGAAGAGTATCTTGTCGTATTACGGCAGTCGTCCACTCAATCCGTTCGGACTATAAGCAAGAGGGAAGGCTGGAGTTCCGTCGGGAAGTCCAGCCTTTTTTAACAGCACAGGGGATAAGGGGGAAGTCAGATGATAGAACAAATCGTTGTCGTCGGATCCGGCGTCATGGGACGTGGCATTGCGTACGTTGCCGCACACCGCGGATTTCAGGTGACACTCGTTGATATCAAAGAAGCGTATGTCGAAAGTGCCTATCAAGAACTCGAACGCATCGCGGAGAAAGGCATTACGCGAGGCAAAATGTCCGCGAGTGAAGTCGAGGGACTGTTCGATCGATTAAGTTTGTCGACGGATTTAGCAACAGCTGCACAACAAGCGGATCTCGTCATTGAGGCGGTACCGGAACAACTCAGCATTAAACAGCAAGTCTTTGAAACGTTAGAAGCGAATGCACGTCCGGACTGTTACTTTGCGACGAACACGTCGACGATGAGTCCGACGGAAATTGCCTCTTTTACGAACCGGGCGGACCGGGTCATGGCGATGCATTTCTTCAATCCGGTTCATTTGATGCCACTGATCGAGCTCGTTCGTGGTCTTGAGACGTCGGATGAGACGGTTGCTGCCTTAGAGAAAGTGGCGCGTCAGATGCAAAAGGAAACGGTCGTCATCCGTGAGTTTCCCGGTTTTGTGACTTCACGGATCAGTGCGCTCGTCGGAAACGAAGCGTTTTATATGTTGCAAGAAGGGCTTGGAACACCGGAAGAGATCGATAAAGCAATCAAACTCGGCTTGAATTATCCGATGGGACCCTTTGAACTGGGTGACTTGGTCGGACTCGATACTCGACTCCACAACTTAAAGTATCTCCATGAGAAACTCGGTGAAAAATACCGTCCGGCACCACTGCTTGAACAGTATGTCAAAGCCGGTCGACTCGGTCGTAAAACAGGTCGTGGGGTTTACGACTACACGAATCGTGAGGTGACGTCATGAAACGTGTTGCCATCATCGATGCCGTTCGGACACCAATCGGTCGCTATAACGGCGCGTTGCGTCAAGTTCGCCCGGATGATTTAGGGGCACGTGTCATCGAAGCGTTGCTGAAGCGCAATCCACAAGTCGATCCAAAGACGATCGAGGAAGTCATTTTCGGCAATGCGAATCAGGCGGGGGAAGATAACCGGAACGTCGCCCGGATGTCCGGACTGTTGGCTGGTCTACCGGTCGAAGTCGCCGGTACGACGATCAATCGCTTATGTGGATCAGGACTCGATGCTGTCATCGCAGCTGCTCGCGGAATTGCCTTAGGTGAAGGGGACATCTATATCGCTGGAGGAACGGAAAGCATGACACGTGCACCGTTCGTCCTCGCGAAGCCGGATCAAGCCAACCCACGTGGCAATCAGACGATGTATGATACGACAATTGGCTGGCGGTTCGTCAATGATCGTTTAGCAGATAAATATGGAACGGATTCGATGCCAGAGACAGCTGAGAACGTCGCCCGTCAGTACGGCATCTCACGCGAAGCACAGGATGACTTTGCGTTTGAGAGTCAGCAACGCGCAAAACGAGCCATCGAGGCAGAGCGCTTCACGGAAGAACTAGTTGCGGTTACGCAAATGGATCGGAAAGGCAACGTCAGCGTCTTTGATCAAGATGAACACCCACGCCCTGAGACGACACGTGAGAAACTCGCGACGCTTCGTCCTTTATTCCCGAACGGTACCGTGACGGCGGGAAATGCATCTGGCGTCAACGATGGTGCGTCGGCGCTGTTATTGATGAGTGAAGAAAAAGCAAACGAACTCGGCTTGACACCGCTTGGGTATTACCGAGCGAGTGCGACAGCAGGCGTTAAACCCGCCATCATGGGCATCGGACCGATCGACGCGACGGAAAAAGTTCTTAGACGGGCAGGATTGACGGTCGAACAGCTCGATCAGATTGAGTTGAACGAAGCGTTTGCGGCTCAAAGTCTTGCTTGTATTGAAGCACTCGGTCTACCGAGCGAAAAAGTCAACGTCAACGGCGGAGCGATTGCCTTCGGTCATCCGCTCGGCGCAAGTGGAGCGCGGATTTTGACGACGTTATTGCATGAGATGCGCCGGACGAACCGGACATATGGTCTTGCCACGATGTGTGTCGGAGTTGGACAAGGGATCGCACTCGTCGTCGATCGGGAGGGACTCGTATGATTCATTTGGAACGAGAAGGCTATATCGCGATCGTCCGGATCGATCGCCCAGAACGGTTGAACTGTCTCGATTATCCGACACTTGTCGCCTTACAGGAACAAGTCGATATGTTGTCGGCCGACTTGGAAGCGCGGGTCGTCCTGTTCACCGGAACCGGTAAAGCTTTCAGTGCCGGCGCCGATTTAAAGGAACGCGTACATTTGAATGAAGAAGAAGTCCGACGTAATGTCCTTGCGATTCGCAACGTCTTCACCTCGATTGCACAATTACCCCAACCGACGATCGCTGCCGTCAATGGGCACGCGCTCGGTGGTGGCTTTGAATGGATTCTTGCCTGTGATTTCCGCTTTCTCGTCGAGGATGCACTCGTCGGGTTGACGGAAACTAGCTTCGGAATCATTCCTGGGGCTGGCGGAACACAACGCTTGCCACGATTGATTGGGGAGACCCGGGCAAAGGAATTGATCTTCACGGCGAAAAAAATCGATGCGATGACAGCAGAACGGTACGGACTCGCGACAGCCGTCGTCGCCCGGGAAGCGTTGATGACGACCTGTCTTGAGTTTGCCCATCAAATGTTACAGAACGGACCAATCGCCTTGCGCCAGGCGAAGCGAGCAATTGATCAAGGACGGGACGTCTCACTCGAGAAAGGACTGCAGCTCGAGACGGAAGCCTATGAAGTCGTCATTCCGACCGCCGATCGTCAGGAAGCGCTACAAGCCTTCGCTGAAAAACGACCACCACGCTTTGAAGGAAGATGAGGATGGTCGACGTTTGAAATAACCCGTATACTAACGATACACACTATGAACGACTGAAGAGAGAGTGAATACCATGAGTGCGAACACCCAATCAATGATCTTTACGATTTACGGCGATTATATCCGTCATTACGGCAATCAAATCTGGGTCGGGAGTTTAATTCGACTCGTCAAAGAGTTCGGACATAACGAACAAGCCGTTCGGGTCGCAGTATCCCGGATGGTCAAACAAGGCTGGCTCGTCTCCGAGAAGCAGGGGAGTAAAAGCTTCTATTCGTTGACGCCGCGTGGGGTGGAACGGATGGAAGAAGCAGCGCGCCGGATCTATAAATCAACACCGCACGACTGGGACGGGAAGTGGCGGACGTTAATGTACACGATTCCTGAGGATAAGCGACAGATTCGCGATGAGCTTCGTAAAGAACTGACGTGGAGTGGGTTTGGCAACTTATCAAACGGGGTCTGGATTTCGCCGAATCCGCTTGAAAAAGAGGCGGAACGATTGATTGAAGCGTACGAAATCGAAGAGTATGTCGATTTCTTCGTCGGTGAATACCACGGTCCAAAGCAAGACCAATCCCTTGTTGAGCGCGCTTTTCCACTAGAGGAATTGCAGGAACGTTACGAAACGTTCATCACGGATTATAGCCGGCAATACATCGTCCATCAGAGTCAGCTCCAACTAGGAGAAATGACGGATGAGCAGTGTTTCGTCGAACGGACGATGCTCGTACATGAGTACCGGAAATTCCTCTTCACGGATCCGGGACTCCCGCAAGAACTATTACCGGATGCTTGGAGCGGACACCATGCGGCACTGTTGTTCGAGCAATATTACCGTCTGCTTGCGCAACCAGCGAGCCGGTTCTTTGAATCAATCTTTGAAGAGACACACGATGTGTCACAACGTAGCGCTTCGTATGATGCAACAGAACACCCGCTGTTTGCGGAACGATGATATACAAAAGAGCGGGACGGATCGCGCGATCCGCCCCGCATTCGTGTCATTCAGATGTGTTCTGTTCAGCTGATCCTGCGAGAATGTTTCGGAAAGCATATCCTTTATCGACGTAGGAATCAATCGACTCCTGAATCATCGCGAGATCCGCTTCCGTCAGTTCACGCACGACTTTACCGGGTGAGCCGATGATCAGCGAACGGGGTGGGAAGACTTTTCCTGATGGAATCAACGCGTTCGCCCCGATGATGCATTCTTCACCGATGTCTGCATGATCAAGAACGGTCGCGCCCATTCCGACGATCGAACGACGTCCGATTTTACAGCCGTGTAAAATCGCGTTATGTCCGACCGTCACTTCATCCTCGATGACGACAGGTGCGCCTTCGTACAGATGAATCGTTGCGTTGTCTTGGATACTGCAGCGTTTGCCGATTGTAATCGGTCCTTCGTCACCGCGTAAGACAGCGTTGAACCAGATGGTAGACTCGGAACCGATTGTGACGTCTCCAATCAGATAAGCGCCAGGAGCGATGAATACATCGGATGCTACGTTCGGATGAATCGATTGATACGGAATCTTCATAACAGAACGACCTCATTTCTAGGATAAGATGAACTACTATTCATTCCCTGTCAGTATATCATGCGGTGGGAGTCGAGAACGGAGGAAAGATATGTTTCCGATTTGTGAGCTATTCAACATTCGTTATCCATTGATCCAAGGAGGGATGGGTAACATTAGTCATGCAGCACTCACGGCAGCGGTGTCGAATGCCGGAGGACTCGGAACGCTTGGGTGCGGTACGTTGTCGGTCGATGAAGTAAAGTCTCGGATTCAGGAGACACGAATGCTGACGGATCAACCGTTTGCCTTGAACATCGCGATTCGTGTGTCTCCTTATACGGAAGCACTGATCGATCTCGCGATTGCAGAAAAGATCCCGGTCGTCTCCTTGTCGGCGGGAAATCCGGCACCGTACATAGAGCGACTTCAAGTTGCCGGTATCAAAACGATCGCGGTCGTCGCTTCAGTCAAACAGGCAGTAAAGGCAGAACAGGCAGGGGCAGATGTACTCGTAGCGGAGGGAGTTGAAGCGGCAGGCATCAATTCACCGCTCGAGTTGACGACACTGACCTTGATTCCGCAACTCGTCGATCGGGTCAACATTCCGGTCCTTGCAGCAGGTGGGATTGGCGATGGGCGTGGACTAGCAGCTGTCCTTTTGCTTGGTGCTGCCGGCGTCCAGCTCGGAACACGGTTGATCGCGACGGAAGATGCGAAGGTCCATCCAGTTTATAAATCGCGCTTAACGGATGCGACAGATACCGATACACGCATCATCGGGCGCTCCGTTGGATTTGTCCGACGTGTCCTTGGTGGTCCTTACGTCGAACACCTCACAGCCGAGACACCTGCTGCTTTTCTCGATCAGACGAATGAGTCGTATCATATTACAGGCGCTCTTGAAGGCGATGAAGAGAAAGGATATGTCAACGCTGGACTGGTTGCCGGTTTGATTGGTGATGTGCCAACGGTTGCTGAGTTGTTTATGCGCATGATGGAGGAAGCAGAGGAACAGCTGAAGCGGACGACTGCTCGTTTTGCGACATGAACATACAATGATGACCCGTAAACCCGCTTTCCACAAGCGGGTTTTTTCATGTTTTTTTGAAAATGGGACATTTGTCCTTTTCAAGTGAGGCACGAATAAGGTCTACTCTAGTGTAGAGATTAAAGGAGGAGATGACGTGCAAGGAGTCGTGTTTGCTTTGATGAGCGGTCTGTTCATCGCCCTGCAAGGCATATTCAATGCGCGCCTTGCGACAGGCGTCGGACCGTGGTTATCCGTATTGATCGTCCACTTTGTTGGTCTGATGGGTTGTTTAGTCATTTATAGCTTCGTACGAGATCGGAAAATCGGCGGATTCCGTCAGTTACCGTGGATTTATGCGAGCGGTGGTTTGATTGGCGTGCTAGTCGTCGTAACGGAACTGACAGCGATCCAAAAACTCGGCATGACATGGGCGATGTGTTTGTTACTCGTCGCGCAGATTTTATGTGCCTTTCTGATTGATTTAAAAGGATGGTTCGGTGTCTTAAAAAAACAAGGAAATCGTGGTCAGTGGGTTGGTGTGGGTCTCATGCTTGCAGGAGTTGCGATTTTCTCACTTGCCTAAAGGGAGGGAACGAACATGGAAACCGTCATCCAACAATATGGACTGGATACGATTTTAACGAAAGAGACGCGCGCTTGGTTGCGTGAAGAAACCTTCCGAAAAGGAGAACTCCTCTGTACGACCGGTGCGACAATCGACCGGATGTACTTCATCGTCGCAGGCAAGGTCAAGATTTCTGCTGCTTCATCAGAAGGAAAACAACGGATTTTACGATTCAAAACACCACTGACAGTGATTGGTGACGCCGAGTTCATCAATGAACGAGAAGTGTTGAATACAGTTGAGGCGGTGACCGATGTCGATGTGTTGAGCGTGCCGTATACGATTTTACGCGAGCACAATACGACGAATGTCTTTCTGCAATTTTTACTAAGAACAATTACAGCGAAGTGGTATGCCGATTCGAAATCAGCGTCGCACCACGTACTCTATACGGTCGAGGAGCGATTTGCAGGCTACTTATTATCGATTGCGTCCGAAGCTAGTGACAGTTTGTTTTATCAGGAGATGCGGACGTCGAATCTACATGACGTCGCTGACTGGCTTGGAACAAGTTATCGTCATCTCAACCGGATCATCACGAAGTTGTGTGAGGAAGAGATTCTTGTTCGACGACGTGGCAAGATCATCATCGTCGATTTGGAACGGATTCGCGAGAAAGCGAACGGTAACAGCTATGAGTAAGGAGGAACGAACATGATAATAGGCATTGTGTGTGCCGTATTGGCTGGAATGTTAATCAGTTTGCAGACGGTATTGAATGCTCGGATGAGTAATGCATTCGGCGCATGGGCAACGACGACGCTGGTTTTCTTCGTCGGCTTCATCGGAGCAAGCATCACGTATGTCCTGTTTCGTGGTGGAACGATCGGACAGATTCAAAACGTGTCACCACTCTACTGGTTCGGTGGACTCGTGGGTGTCGGTGTCGTCTTTTGTGTCATGCGCGGGATTCAATTGCTTGGTCCGTCCGTCGCGATTTCTGTCGTGTTGATTTCGCAGTTGAGCTTTGCCCTTGCTGTTGATACGTTCGGTTGGTTCGGTTTGCCACAAATCGACTTATCGTTTGGTCAGCTCATCGGTCTCGCTGTCATGGTGTGTGGCATCTTCGTCTTGAAACGGTATCAAGTCGTGGCACCGGAACAACAGGCAAAGGATCAAGTAGAACGTGTTTCATGACTTACTTTTTCCATAACAATGAAACAGGTCAGCAAACCAACGTTTACTGACCTGTTTTTATATACATTTTTTTGAATCAGACCGTCGTCGTATCTTTCCATTCCTGTTCGATGAAAGCATCGCGACCAGAAGCAGCACGATCTTTTTTATAGTGTTCTGGATTTTTCTTATGGAAGTCTTGGTGGTACTCTTCCGCCGGATAAAATTCAGAAGCAGCATCGATCCGCGTCACGATTGGTTGTTTGAAACGGTTGCTTGCAGCAAGAGCGTCACGAGAAGTAATCGCAGCTTCATGCTGCGCATCCGTATGATAGAAGATTGCTGGCGCGTACTGCGTGCCGCGATCTTGGAATTGACCTTCTGCATCCGTCGGATCCGTTTGTGGCCAGTAGAGTTCGAGCAGACGCTCGTACGGGAACAGGCTCGGGTCAAACGTGATTTGGACGACTTCGAGATGTCCCGTCGTTCCTGTCTTGACTTGCTCGTATGTCGGATTGTCGACGTGTCCGCCCATGTAACCTGATACGATTCCCTCGATTCCTGGTAATTCTTCAAACGGTGTCACCATGCACCAAAAACATCCACCTGCAAATGTTGCTTTTTCCATCTGTCTCTTCCTCTCCGTGGGAAATCCCCATTGTATGTCTGACAGCGAGAAAACGAAAACGACTCCTTCGCTTGGTTGCAAAAGGAGTCGCCGCTTTTTATCAACCAAAGCTTTCGCTTTGCTGGTCGTAGCACCTTGCTATGCGCAGGTTGCTGGGACGTCATCGATCCAGATCTCTCGGTCCACTCTTGATAAGGGTATATGAAGTTGATGTCATTCGTTATCATTGTTGTGATGATACCATTCACACAGAAATAAAGTCAATCCTTAGGTTTCAAGGCACGTAAAACCGTCGCTCCGAGTGTCTTCGCACCAATCAACAACGCCTGTTCGTTGATTTCGTACTGCGGATGATGCTGTGGATAGTTGACGCGACCGTCCGTATATCCGGAGCCAGTAAAGAAATAACTTCCCGGGACATGTGTTAGATAATGCGCGAAGTCATCCGCAGCCATCATTGGTGTGAGTGCCCGGACGGATGCTTCCGGTAAGAAAGAAGCGGCTTCCTGAACAAGTTTTGTCTCGTCCGGATGATTCCAGAGTGCTGGATAACCAGTCGTGAAGTCGATTGAATAGGTAGCACCGATGCCGGCACATGTCGTTTTGGCGACAAGATCGACTTCTTGCCGGAGCTGATGCCGCAATGTCTCATTGAACGTCCGAATTTCACCGACGATGCGTGCTTCACCCGTGACGATGTTCGGAGCCGTTCCCGCATGGAAAGAACCAATTGCAAGAACAGCAGGCTCAAACGGATCGACCCGTCGACTGACGAGATGCTGTAAGTTGCAGACGAGTTGCGCTCCAGCGACGAGAGCATCTTTTGTTTTATGCGGTGCCTGGGCATGACCACCTTGACCATGGACGATGATTTCGAATTCGTCGATCGCACACAATGTATGTCCTTCCCGGAACCCAATCGTGCCAACCGGTAAATCATTTTCGAGATGTGTCGCAAAAATTGCATCGACCCCTTCGAGGACGCCGGCTTCAATCATTTGAATTGCTCCACCGGGAAAGACCTCTTCGCCATGCTGGTGGATGATTCGAATCGTTCCTTGCAATTGATCGCGTAACGGATAGAGCGTAGCAGCCAGGGCCATCACCATTGCCGTGTGACCATCATGCCCGCAAGCATGCATGATACCAGGATGGATCGACCGGAAAGCAAGCGTTGTCTCTTCCTGAAGTGGTAATGCGTCAAAATCTGCGCGGACAGCAATCGTCGGACCAGGCTGTTTACCTTCAATCGTCGCGACGACACCACGACCTCCGACGGCTGTTTGATAAGGGATGCCCTGCTCCGCGTAAAAGTTTGCAATTCGTTCTGGTGTGCGGACTTCCTGGAAAGAGAGTTCCGGATGTCGATGAAAATCACGACGTAACGCGATCATCGTGGGTTCGAATTGTTCAAGTGCTTCAAAAAGTTGAGTTTGCATCTTCAAGCTCCTTTGACGTGTGTCTTTTCGTGAAAATGGGTACATATACAGGTAATCACGAAAGGGGATAATGAAACATGGGAGAAATCGTCGTCAACGCTGTACTTACCATCAAAGCTGGACTTGCGGATCAAGTCTTCCCGATTTTACAAACGGTTTATCATGCTTCACAAAAAGAAGAAGGATGCTTACGTTATTCCTTGCACCAATCGATCGAGGATGAGCATCAATTCATGCTGTATGAAGTGTATCGGGACGAAGAAGCGCTTGAAGCGCATATCGCATCCGACCACTATAAAGCCTATCGTGAACAGATCGAATTATACTTGATGGACCGACAAGTGGCGAAATACGTCGAGATGACTTTCTGACGTGTTGCGATAAGAAGAGACGAACCCGTCGAAACCGACGGATTCGTCTTTTTTATTACATCGATTTAAAGCCGAGGAAATGCTCCTGCCAACGCGGTTCATAGATTGAATTGATTTGCAGCTGTGAACCACCCGCATGGATGAAGTGTTCGTTGTCGAGCATGATTCCAATATGCGATGGACCGTCTGTATAGGTGTTCTGGAAGAAGACGATATCTGAGCGTTTACCACTTGAGATGCTCGTCCGGCGATTCGTAAAGAAAGCACCGTACCAGTAGCCACGAACGTTCGTCCGACCACCGTATTTTCCAGCCTTGTTCGTCGCGTAGTGAATCAAACCGGAACAGTCAAAACCACCATTCACGGCATCTTGCGAACCCCATGTGTATGGTGTGCCGATATGTTGGACTGCTGCTTGGATCAGCTTTTCACCACGCGTATTCGTATTATTCTTTTTAACGACCCGTTTATCGGACGTGATCGTCACAGCGGATACAGGAAGATAAACAGGTGTCCAGCCTGACTGGATGACATAGAAGTTTCCGACTCGATGACGCGGATAAACCCGTTTGCCTTGTTCAACGAGTCCGCTACCTTTTGGACTTGTTGGACTCGCAAAGAACGACGTCGTCTGTTTGACCGTATAGATTTTCGCCCGGTCGATCGCTTTTTGTGTCAGTTTCATATCGGGTTTGCTCGTGCTGATATAAGGGTTGAGGACGTAACCCGTTTGACCATTTGCCAGGCGAACTTGCCAAAAATCATCATCAATTGATTTTAGACCGATTAATTTCGTCCCTTTCTTCAAATAGGCAGCTGGGCGACTGTAAGCCACGTCGGCAGAGAAGAGTGGCGTCTGGTCCAGGTGGACATAAAATGTCGTGCCTTTTTTTGCTTTTGCCGTCGGCTTGTTCAGTCCGATACGACTCGAATCGACGAAACCAAAGGCATTTTTATATTTGACGCGTGTATAATAACCGCTTTTTCCGTAAATCGAAATCGAGGTACCTTTTTTTAGTGTGCCGATTTTTTTGCTCGAAAGTTTTGCCTGCGAACGAATGACGACATCGTCTTCCGTCACGTAGCGTTGACCAGTGACGTCATACAGATCCGGCTTTTTCGTCACGAGATCCGTCGTCTTGACGTAGCCGTAGACCGCTCCTTTTTTCAAGCGTGTGTAACTACCGCTTGTGCCGTAAACCGTTAGTTTGTCAGCTCGTTTGACGGAATACATAATTTTGCTCTTCGTCGAAGCAGACGTGTAGACGGACAAGTTGCGTTTCGCGTATCGTGTCCCGGTTGATGCATAGACTTTTCCAGTACCGAGATCAGCTGTCTTGACGTAAGCATGAACTCCACGGAAGATGATCCGGCTATAGGTACCGCTTGTGCCATACACCGTCAGCAGCGTATTCGTTTGGTGTTGCTTCAAGACAGGACTTGAAGATTTGGCGTCCGAATAGATTGGCGTAGCGCGCTGAACATAGAGGCGTGCAGTCTTCGGATAGTACTTTAATGTCCCAAGATGTGCCGTCAACACATAGGCATACTCGTCGTTTCGTTTGATTCGTGTAAATGACCCCTCGATGCCGTACGTCTGAAGAGAAGTATTCACAGGAAGCGATTGTACGACTTTTCCTTTCGTAGTCGCAGTAGCATAGACCGTCGTCTGCTGTTGGACGTAACGCACCCCTGTTTCCGGATGGTTCACGATTGGCGTATCTGCTAAATCAGTCGTCAATACGAAGGCGTAACCCGTCTTAGTCGCAACACGTGTAAAAGTACCGATCGTACCGAACGTTTCGAATGCTTGATTTTGAGTGACAGCTGACTTCGCGCTCGTCGTCTTCGGTTCAACGAAAAGAGAAGTCGCTCGTTTGGCATAACGCGTTCCAACTAATTTCGGAAGTTGCTCGAGTTGTGTCGTAGAGACGTAGACGTATTGATCGTCCCATTTCAGACGTGTGAACGTGTCGAAAGTGCCGTATGTATCGATTCGCTGATAGGCGGGAAGTGTCGTCACGACGGTGGAATCAAATGGTGAAGCAACTAATGAGAGTGGACCTTTCGACGTCAGTGTTGCTTGTTTTTGAAAGACAGGTGCTGTTTGCGTCAACGCGTTTGTTGCGACATAAGCAGCGCCTTCTTGCCAACTGACACGGGTAAAGTCACCGTCCGTGCCAAGTGTCTTGAATGTCGTTCCTGCTGGTAGTTGTTGGATGACCGTTGCGGAATCAGCCGTTTGTAGCAACGCAGCATCCTTTTTCAAATAAGCCGTTCCGATCGTCTCGGTGACTGTTTGTGTTTCTGCCGTTGGTTGAGCAGGTGGCGATTCAGCGAAAGCGGGTGGGGGTAAAACCGAGCTCAACATTAACGTTGCGGCAAGTCCAGCAACATGAGCAGTCCATTTTTTCATCAAGAGGTTCACTCCAATTCTTAAAATTTGTCATTATGAATAGTGTAGCATGCGCTTGTTTAAAAATTGATAAAAATCAAAAAAATAGGAGATTGTCCATAAAAAAACGGTATGCCTCGGCACACCGTTTGAAGTCATATGTTAGTTATCTTCTTCGTGATCCACTTGCCATTCCCAATCGAGCATGCCGTAAATCAAGGAATCGCGCCAGTGGTCTTCGAGATAGACCGTCTCGCGAAGCTGTCCTTCCTTCGTCATGCCGACCTTTTGCAACACGCGTTCGGAAGCGACGTTCCGTGGGTCACACGTTGCCGTGATGCGGTGTAGTTCTAGTTTTTCGAAACCGAATTGGAGAAGGAAAGAGGCGATCGACGTCGCATATCCGTTCCCCCATTCATCAGGCGAGAGGACGTATCCGATTTCGGCGATTTTATTATCAACGTCTGTGATGACGAGTTCACCGGCACCGATGACGACGTCACTTGGAAACGTCACGGCAAAGACATAACGACGTCTTGGTGTCTCGAGTTCACTTTCAAGCGCATCATGTAGGAATTGTTTCGTATCCGTTTCGGTATTCGGTCCCCATGATTGGAATTGACTGACGATGGGTTGTGAGGCATAGGCGTGAACCGCTTCTATATCTTCTGGTGTAAAACGACGAATCCGAAGTTGATCATTGATTTTATAACGCATGCAGCATCCTCCTCTTTCAGATGAAGTCACTTTGATTCTATTTGACAGATGGGGAACGGATTCCTGTTTGACACGGGAAAAAGGGCGTGCTAGGGTGGTTGTATCGAATGGAATAGGGAGTATCCTCTAGGGTTCCGTACGGCTGGACCGAGGGAGGAACATGGACGTTTGTCCATGCAACGGAGGGATAAAAGCCCGGGAGTAAAGCGAATCGTCTCGCTTGCTCCCGGGCTTTTTCATTTGAATTTACCTATCAGGAGGCAATTACTATGGCAAAGTATTGGATTGGCATCATCGTCGCAGCGTGTTTTGAAGTGGGCTGGGTCATCGGATTAAAACATGCGGCAACACCACTTGAGTGGGCTGCAACGATCGTCTGTATCATCGTTAGCTTTACCGTGCTAATTAAAGCGAGTAACCATTTACCAGTCGGAACGGTCTATGCTGTTTTCGTCGGTCTCGGAACAGCAGGAACGGTCGTGACGGATATCGTCTTGTTCGATCAAGCCGCTTCCGTGATGAAATTAGCATTGATTGCTGTCTTACTCGTCGGCGTCATCGGTCTGAAATTAGTCAGTGGAGAGGAGAAATCAGCATGAGTTGGATTTATTTAATCATTGCCGGAATCTTTGAGATGTTTGGTGTCGTCTTGATCAATACGTTCAATCAAAATAAGAATGCGAAGAATCTACTGTTGATGGGAACAGGATTCGGACTCAGTTTTCTATTTTTGACACTTGCGATGAATGGTTTACCGATGGGAACAGCGTACGCGGTATGGACGGGAATCGGAGCAGCGGGAGGTGCGATTCTCAGCATGATGCTCTATAACGAATCAAAAGACTGGAAGCGACTGGTCTGCATCGGTCTTGTCTTGAGTGCTACAATCGGCTTGAAACTCGTCGGTGAATGATCGTTTACATGTCAAACAGATGACGTTTTAATGGAACGCATGTTTTTTGGCATATTTTAACGCAAAAGAGGAAATACTCCTTATAGAAGTCACGCATGACAAATCGTGTCGATAAGGGGAGAATATTCATGAAAACGAAACAATATATCGGAACATTCTATTCAGAAGAAGAATTGATCTCAAAAATGGATGAGTTACACATTCAGGGACATCGGGAGGAAGACTTCTACGTTATCGTCAAGGAGAAGTCGAACATCGCACTCGTCCGTAGCCAGATGGACGCAGAAATCGCGACGACGAAACCGTCTTGGATCGACCGGATTCGTGGAAACAAAGGACGCGATCAAGAAGTCGATGATCTGTTCGGGTCACTTGATCTATCAGACAATGAGATCGAACAACGCAAAACGGAAGTCGAAGGTGGAGGCTTCGTTCTGTTGCTTGAAGTCCAAGACATCCAGTTCGATCCACATTTAAATACAGATAATACACATCCTGATGTAAAGGTTCGTTATGGTAGTGGCGAAGAGACGCATACGTCATCAGATGCGAATTCCAATGCACAGCTCGGCTCCGGTAATCCGCTTGATATTGATAAAGATTCGAAGGAAGAGCATGCAGAGATTGATTTGCATCGTGCCGGTACGGATAAGATGCCGCAAGACGAGCAGGCAATCGATCATTCAAAAAAACTCGACGGGAACCGGGAACCGGACATCGCGATGCGTCGGGATGATGATTTCCGACGTCCGGAAACAGAACGCGAGGAAAAAGAACATGATGCAACGCAAGACGGCGAAGAACATCGTCAATCGAAACATCAATCAGATGACATCGCCAAGCAAGACCATGGAAATAATTTAGACCGCTAAAATAATAGATTAGAATCACGCATCAGGGTCATCATCAAAGAAGGTACTTTCCGGATCAATTCCGAAAGGTACCTTCTTTTTGTATGGAGATTAAACGAGAATCGTCTCGTCTTATTTATGATCCGGATTTGATCCTGTACGCACGTTGGCGTTCAATTGATCGATGGCTTGCATATCAGCGTCTGACAAGGTGAAGTCGAAGACATCAAGATTTTCGCGAATGCGGCTTGGCGTGACAGATTTCGGAATCGCGACGATATCGTGTTGCAAGTGCCAACGGAGGACGACTTGAGCTGGCGTTTTCTGATGACGATCGGCAATATCGACGATGACCGGATGCGTTAACGCGTCGCGTCCTTTCATCAATGGACTCCAAGCTTCAACGACGATACCGTGCTTGCGGCAAAAGTCTCGGATCGCTTCTTGGCTGAGGAACGGATGGAGTTCAATCTGATTGACGGCAGGAACGATTGATCCTTCGGCTAAAATTCGTTCCAAGTGCGGAATATGGAAGTTCGAAACACCGATAGCACGCGTCTTTCCTTCTGAATAGAGATGTTCGAGCGCCCGCCATGTCTCGACATAACGATCTTCTTTTGGCATCGGCCAATGAATCAGGTACAAATCGACGTAATCGACACCAAGCTTTTGCAGACTCGTCTCGAAAGCGGCAAGTGTCTCTTCATAGCCGTGATCGGAATTCCAGACTTTCGTCGTTAGAAAGATCTCTTCTCGGGGAATGCCTGAGTCACGCAGCGCGCGACCGACACCTTCTTCGTTCTCGTAAATCATCGCCGTATCGATCGAACGATACCCGGCGCGGAGTGCTTCGCTGACCGCTTCATATACTTCTTCTTCCGGTACTTTAAAGACACCATATCCGAGTTGGGGCATACTGATGCCGTTGTTTAACGTGATCTGTTGCATCGATTCATCGACTCCTTTGTAGTGAACTGTTGTCTTTTCTAGTGTACGCTCTCCTTCTATGAAAATCGAATGATTGCCGAAGCGAGTTCTTTTGCGTATACTGAGCGATAACAAATATTAGGAGGCGATCCTGTGATTCGACAAGCTGTTTTGCAATACATACATGAGGAAAACACGCTCGATCAACTCAAAGAAGTGATAGGTAATCGTTCAGCAGTCCTGATTCATGGACGTCAGGCCTATGAAGCAGCCGCTTTTGCTTTACCAGAGTTACCACGTCTTTTATTTGAAGGGCATTGTACGGATCAACAGGTGGAAGCTTTCAAACAAGTATGTGCTCCGTACGATGTGATTCTCGCGCTCGGAGGCGGGAGTGTCATCGATACGGCAAAACAGGTCGCGTTTCAACTGAGACGCCCGATCATCATCATTCCGACGATCGTCTCGAACTGTGCTCCGTGGACTCCGCTTAGTGTCATGTATAACGAAGAGGGACAGTACATCCGATTTGATACGTTCCCCGTCGTGATTGAAGCCCTTTTACTCGATCATCGGATCATCGCAGCGAGTCCGTATGATTATTTTGTAGCGGGGCTCGTCGATACGTTAGCGAAGTGGTATGAAGCACGTGCCTTAAGCGGATCATCGGCTGAAGATCCCGTCATCGAGATGGCACTTCGGACGGCTGAACGTTGTAAGGATCTTATCTTGTCGACGAATATAACGGAAACGCGTTTTCGTGAGTATCCCGTTGAAATGCAACATCTCGTCGAAACCGTCATTCCGTTAGCCGGAAGCATTGGTGGTTTTGGTGACGCGGCGACGCGTGGTGCAATCGGACACGCAGTGCATAACGCGTTATCTCCTCATCCAGAAACGCATGCGTTCTTGCACGGGAGTAAGGTCGGTTACGGACTACTCGTTCAAGAGAAGTTACTCGGACATGATGATGATTATGCAGAGTTGCGTGACTATCTTCTTGCACAAGAGCAGCCGACGGCACTCGCAGACTTCGCATTATCGCTCGATGTCGTCGAAACACTTGCTTTACGGACATCGAAAGAGGAATTGTGTCGTCTGTTGCGTCCGATCGTGTCAATGGAACAACTAGTGGATGCTATTACACGGAACGAGACGGTTTTCGTTTCGACGACTTAACATAAAAATACACACATGTGCCGAATAATCATCAAACGGTCCATGTGCGTATTTTTATTGTGCTTTCGCAAAGCGAGCGTAAGGAGCAGGGCGACCGAGTAAGTATCCTTGACCAAGATCAAAGTCGAGTTCGCGGCAAAGATCGAGTTCTTCTTGCCGTTCGATGCCTTCCGCTAAGATTTGAATCCCCATTTCTCGTGTCAGATGACGGGCTTTCCGTAAAAAGGCTTCGTTTTCTGGATTCGTATCGCAGTGATCGATGAAGGAACGATCAATTTTAATATAATCCGGTTGAAGCAAGGACAACATATCGAGTGTCGAGAAACCAGCGCCGACATCGTCCAGTGCTACTTGAATGCCTTGCTTTTTATACTGTTCGAAGACGTGTTTCAAATGGTTGACGTCTTCAATTTTTTCCGTTTCGACGACTTCGAAGACGAGCCGACTCGGATCGACTTGATAACGTTCGACGATCTCAAACGTATGGCGCAGGCAGTACTCCGGATTATAGATCGTCGAAGGGAGAAAGTTGATGAACGTTTTTGTTGTGCCACCGATATGATGCGTCGCACGGATGGCTTCTTCACGCGCCCGCTGATCAAGACGGGAATGAAGCCCCATCTTCGAGGCAGTGGAGAACAGGACACCCGGTGAGATCGGCGTGTTGTCATCTGCTGCGCGCAGTAAGGCTTCGTTCGCAACGAGGATATTTTGTTGAATATCATAAATCGGTTGCAGATGGCTTGTCATGACGCCGTGCTGGATAAAATCAATCGCTGACCGATGCTTTAGCTGTTCTAAGAGTGCTGAAGCTAGGATAGGTGCTGTCACATAACGCGATTGTGTGGCGCGACAGGATACGGGATAATCCGCTACACGCAAAAGCGACGTCAGTAACTGTTCGAGTTGTTCGAATGATTGATAGGAATAGATTTCTGGTGTTGGTGACTGGATATGGAGTGCTCCCGCTTCAATAAAACGGATTGATGTCGTGCATTCGGCGCAAGGATGCCACATAAAAAGATGTCCACCTCTCGATACATCAAAAGATGTATTAATTAAATTGGTTAAACTCTTTACCCTGAGAGAAAAAGAATTTAAACCTATCTTTTATAATCATTGACCTCATCCCAAAAAGAGAAGGGAACGACGGACACATTTCCGTACGTTCCCTTCTCTATCGGTCACATTCTTTCATTGTGAAGTGTAAAATATCCAGAAAGCGAGATGCAACACAGCTGCAAGCGGCACCAGCCATTGGAATTTCGCTTTCCGTGTCTTATGCCGGACTGTATACATACCAATCCAAGAACCGAGCGCACCACCGAGGAAAGCAATCGTCAATAGTGTCGCTTCCGGTGTCCGGTAAGCATGTTGTCGTGCTCGACGTTTATCCTGCCACATCGAGCCAAATCCGATGAGTGTCAGGAGGATGTAATAACCTAAAATGATCCTCATGAAAACCGACTCCTTTTCTAACGTTCGGCACCGCCGCCGCCGGAACTACCGCCGCCACCACGACTGCCGCCGTTTCCACCACCGCCACCGCGCATGATCGCGGAAAAGATGTTCAAAATCGCAAAGAAGAACATACCGCCGGTGAACTTCATATCGAGGAATAACAAGATCAGCAATCCGGCACCGATCAGAATCTTCGTCCACAGCGGAAGCCCCCCATCATTTTGGGATTTCGGAGGATCTTGTGACTCAAGCGACTGATCCTTTGAAATGACACTGACGACAGCTTTATATGTTTCAGTCGCCGCTTTTCCATACTCGCCATTCTCTTTATAAGGAACCGCGTATTGATCGAGGATGCGCCCAGCCGTGATGTCCGTCAGAATGCCTTCTAGTTTATAACCGACCTCGATCCGGAATTGCCGATTCTTTTCGTTCGGAGCGACGACGACGAGTACCCCATTGTCTTTTCCTTTTTGACCGATGCCTTGTCGCCGGAATGTTTCATTGGCGTAAGAACTTAAGTCCTGTCCCTTTAGATCGGGAACCGTCTTCAGCACGACTTGTGCTGTCGTGTACTGTTCCAGCTCCTGACCGAGTTGCGCGAGTTCGGCTTCTTCCGAAGGAGTGAGCAGCTGAGCATCATCCTGGATGAAAAAAGCTGCTCCCGTTCGTTCTGAAACGGCACTAGCTGTCGGAACGAAGAGGAAGAAGACGAGGAACGCGCTCAACAGAAGTCGCGTCCACCGCCGAATCATTTCGAATCACTGTTAAAGTCGACAATCGGATTTTCTCGGTCGCTGTCTGAAATCTCGTAATACGGTTTTTTCTCGAATCCGAAGGCGGAGGCATAAAGTGCTGTTGGGAAGCTCCGACGTTTTTTGTTATAAAGCGTCACGGCATCGTTGTAATCCTTGCGGGCGATCCCGAGACGATTTTCTGTTCCTTCCAGCGTGTCCATCAAGGATTGGAATCGTTCACTTGATTTTAGTTCCGGATAAGTGGTTTGCAAAGCAATCAATCCACGAAGCGAAGACGTGACTTGTTGATCGGCTTCAATCCGTTGTTCGGTTGACGCGGCGCGCGCAAGACCAGCTTGAGCTTCAGCGACTTTGCCGTACACTTTTTCTTCTTGACCCGCGACACCTTTGACCGTTTCGACGAGGTTCGGAATTAAATCCGCACGACGCTTGATCTGGTTATCGACTTGCGACCATTTATTCGATACATCTTCTTCTACATTGACGAGGCTGTTGTATTGGCCGATTGCTAAAAACGCAATCACGACGACGACAACGACTCCGATGATTAATGGGAGTTTTGATCGACTCCGACTTCTGCGTGCCATATGGCGTTCACTCCTTTAATTATGTCTCATCCCTATATACCCTTAACCGAGTGAATTAGTTTCAAAAAAATAAAAAACCGTCAGCTAAAATAGCTAACGGTTAGGACTTACATGTAGACGATGACAGCAAGAACGGCTGCTAAGACGAGGCGATAGATCGCGAACGGAACGAGTTTAATCTTGTTGATCAGTTTCAGGAAGAAGCGAATCGATAAGAGGGCAAACACGAACGATGCGACGAATCCGACGGCATAGAAGCCGAAGTCGCCTGGATTAATATTATCCCAGTTCTTAACGAGTGAGAGGAAACTAGCACCGAACATGATCGGTACAGCCATGATGAACGTGAAGTCGGCTGCCGTCCGGTGATTCATCCCGAGGAAGACACCTCCGGAAATCGTTGAACCAGAACGGGAGAAGCCAGGCCAAAGGGAAATACATTGGAACAGACCGACGAGTGCTGCTTGGCGATATGTAATCTGATCAAGCGATGTCGTTTTTGGTTCCTTTGGTCCGAGTTTGTCGGCTGCGATCATCAAGAGAGCACCGACCGCAAGTCCGATGATGACCGTTTCGATCGAGAAGAGGTTCTCATCGATGAAGTCCTCGAATAACAACCCGAGAACAGCAGCAGGTAATAGACCAATCAAGACGTGACGTAGTTTTAACTTGTGTGTCCCCGTCGCATCGTGCTCTCCTTCGATCTTATATAAACCGATCAAGCTGAAGAGGCGTTTCCAAAAGACGACGATGACAGCTAGAATCGATCCGAGCTGGATGACGACCTTAAAGGTGTTCGCCGAATACTTACCAAGAAATTCTGTTGTTTGTAACCACATGTCATCCACGATGATCATATGACCAGTCGAGGAGACAGGTGCGAATTCCGTCATCCCTTCGACGAAACCGAGTAAAAGAGCTTTCAAGAGTTCAATGATGTGCATGGTAATCTCCTTCTATAATGATGTGCTATGTAAAAACATATCATGTTTTATTCTTGTGAGATAGAACCAATCAGAATATCGGGCGCAGGTCTGAGGGAACGTGACCAATCTGATCCGTGAATACGCACTTCGATCATAGAAAGCAAGAGAGACGAAATACTTAGGACAGCAACGCAAACTTCAAGACGAAGTTTGTGTGTAGGACGGCATCTTGAATAAAATCCTCCGCTTATCACACAAGGTCAGGACAACTTCAAATCGAATAATGATTCGAATGGGAATGGATAAACGAGCAGTGGAGGCTTCAATCCACTGCTCGTTGCTGTTGAGCTCAACCTAAAGCGACATCGAGAATCATCATGACCGTGAAACCGACCATTAGACCAAGTGTCGCTAAATCGGATCCGTTCTCTGCTTGTGATTCCGGAATCAATTCTTCGACGACGACGAAAATCATCGCTCCGGCAGCGAACGATAATGCATACGGCAGAAGCGGTTGAACGAAGAAGACAGCCGCCGCACCGACCATCGCAGCAATCGGTTCGACGATTGCTGACAATTGACCGTAATGAAAGGCGCGCCGGCGCGACATCCCTTCACCGCGTAACGGAATCGATAACGCAGCACCTTCGGGCATGTTTTGAATGCCAATCCCGAGTGCGAGTGTCAAAGCCCCGGCGACGGTCGCTCCGTCCATATTCAAGGCAGCGGCACCAAAAGCGACACCGATCGCAAGACCTTCCGGAATGTTATGCAACGTGATCGCAAGAAACAGCAACGTCGTTTTCTTAAGTCCTGTTGAAGGACCTTCAGCTGTTTCAAGTGGTGCGGATAAGTGCAAATGCGGTGTGACGAAGTCAAGGAGACGGACGAAAAATCCACCAGCGAGAAAACCGATGGCGGCAGGAATCCACGCGATGCCACCGTCCTGCTCCGTGAATTCGATCGCTGGGGCGAGCAAAGACCAGAATGAAGCGGCAATCATGACGCCGGCTGCAAAACCAAGCATCATGTTCATGACGCGTTTTTCAATCGTTGTAAAGACGAAAACGAGTGCCGCACCAAGTGCGGTTAATCCCCAAGTCATCATACCGGCAAGTAATGCTTGCACGACGACGGGGAGGGAAGTGAACCAATCCAACATGACTATTCCTTCTTTCCGGGCACGATTTAAAGCGGCGATCTGTATGAAAGCTTACCCGTTTTCGATCCGAACGATTCGTGTGAAGGAGATTTCTACTACAACACGACCACGCAGAAAGAGAACGGAACGTTCAGGCTCTAGCCGTTCAACAAAACCGACGACCGTCACGTAGCTACTTTCCTTATAATACGTGATTTCGAGTTCGTTTCCTTCTATTAAAGCCTCTTGAAGTAAAAAGTGCCACGATTCTTGCAGTTGTTCATCGATTTCAGGCAAGTCGAGCTGATGCATTTGGACATAATACTCCCGGAGCAATTGCAAGTGCTCCGGCATGAGAAAAGGGATCCACTTTAAATTCCCTCGATCACGATACGCTGTCATGAAGATCACCTCCTGGATGACCGCCAACGAAACGAAGCCGCCGTTTGGCGACGCTCGTATCGAGAAACGAGACAGCGAGACGAATCGTTCCTTTCCCGTAGCGGAGGTTAACGATGTCCATTGCTTTTAATAAGCGCCGCCGTTTCCAAAGTCGTGTATTATCCTCGAACAAGGATAATTGTAAGGTACCTTGATCGGCAGTCAGATGACCCACTGCGACAGATAAAAAACGAACAGGTTCTCCGTCCAGCCAATTCGGTTCGAATAATTGTAAGACATGACGCAGAATGATTCGCTCATCGGATGTCGGATAAGGCAACCGGACTTGACGCGAGAAGCCACTTCGGACGACGTTTCGAGAATAACGGACACCGATATGAACAGTCCAACCGACTTGATTCGAAAAGCGGCAACGTGCGGCAACATCCTGCACGAGTTCGTTGAGCACATTCCGGATACGTTCGAATTGATAATAGTCCTGCATCAAGGTCACACCGTGTCCGATCGTCCGTTGAGGGGCTTTCTCGAACAAATGGCGAGGGGGAAGCAGTGTCGGTGACGCGTCAAGACCCCAAGCGTGGTGCCACAATTCGGCGCCGATGACACCGAAGCGTTCATGTAACTCTTCGACGGGGCGCATGGCAAGGTCACCGATCGTTTCAATCCCCATCATCTGCAGATGTTGTTCCATGCGGTGTCCGACTCCCCACATCTTCCGAATCGGAAAATCATGGAGACGTCGTGCGACATCAGCGTATCCACATTGTGCGATGCCTTCTTTTTTCCCGATTAAGTCAAGCGTCAGTTTCGCGATGACGTTATTTGGACCAATCCCGATGCGGACATGAATGCCGGTCTGCTTCAGAATCGCTTCTTGAATCTTTTTGGCAGCTTGCAGATCGGAACCAAACAGGCGATCGGTTCCAGTCATGTCAATGAAACTTTCGTCAATCGAATAGACACGGATCGCTTCAGGTGGGGCGAATTGGTGCAGGACATCCAGGACACGAATCGACGTTTTCATATAAGCGAGCATGCGCGGTTCGACGAGTTGAATCGTACGACGAATGGCGTAGGGTAATTGCTCGATTTCGTACAGTCGACCGGCTGTCTTGATTCCAAGCGCTTTTAAGGCGGGAGTAGCGGCGAGAATGACGGATCCGCTTCGTTTTAAATCGGAGACGACCGCAAGACGTGTCGTTAAGGGAGGGAGATTGCGATACTGGCATTCACAGCTGGCGTAGAAGGAAACACTGTCAACACAAAAAATACGTTTATTCTGTGGTAAAACGACGGAAGGAAACATTTGAATCACTCCTTTACATGAAAGAACATATGTTCTTATTTTGATTTTCTTTGACTATAGCATGGTCTCAAAGTGTCTCAAAATAAAAAACTGTTGAAAAAAGAGGGATTTCGAACGATTGACCCTTATGCAAAAGGAGTTTGATACACTAAAGGAGAGAAAAAGGGGGAATTTTTATGAAAGAGATCGTTATCCGTTTACCAGAATTACCGAAAACGCTTCAAGCAGAGACGTTCGATCAAGTCGAAATCGACGATCCATATCTGAAAGGAGCACGTTATGAAAAGGAGTCGATGCCTGTCGAACTGACGGAGCGTATCGATGCCTATCAAGTATGTTTTCAAAATGTCTCGTTCGCGAACCTCACCTTTGACCGCGGTTCGTTCGAAGATATTCGTTTCGAGCAATGTGACTTAACAGGATGTCACTTCCAAGAAACCCGTTTTCACCGCGTGTCTTTCGTCGGATGCCGGATGACGGGTGTTCAGTTTGAAGATTGTACGCTTGATCATCTGACGATCGAAGAAGGACTCGCAGACTATGCCCAGTTCATTCGTAGTACTGTCCGTCATCAGCATTGGAGTGAAACGACGATGAAAGAAGCACAGTTCTTCGAAGTGAAACCGACCCATTGGAAACTCGAAGCGGTCCGGCTTACTGATAGCCAATGGATTGAAACACCATTAAAAGGTCTTGATCTCCGGCAGACGGAACTCTCTGGTATCACAATCGATCCGCGATTTTTACCGGGCGCAGTCATTACGGAAGAACAAGCAGTCGCCTTCGCTCGATTATTAGGATTGGTCATTCCATGAAAAAAGTCTCTTTTCGATGAATTTCGAAAAGAGACTTTTGATTTGTTCTTAAAATGACATCGTTTCGCCATCTTCCGGAATGAGGAAATGGGCAGAGAGGTGGAAAGCAGCTAAAAAGTCAGCAATCATGTCGCGCCGCAGGAGACAGTGATTGACGGACTCGAGGTGCGAGACGATGATCGTTGCTTCCGCTGCTGCTTCGTGTACGGCAAGGAGATCACGCTGCGACATCGTGATCGGTTCTCCCGTCAGGAACTGGGCAGCCCCACTGTTGACGACGATGATATCTGGTGTATGTTGTTCAATCGCATGCGCGACCTCGTCACACCAAATCGTATCACCTGCGATATAAAGCGTCGGTTCGTCCGGATGCGTGAGGACGAGTCCGGAGACATGTCCCATTCGTTCACCGATTTCACCGACACCATGCTGTCCACCTGTTCGATGGACCTGGATATCACCGATCGTCACACCGGAATCGAAGGAAGAGACGTTCGTGAAGCCGGCTTCTCGGATTTGCCGTGCGTCTTCTTCTTGCTGCGCATAGAATGGCAAATGCTTGGGTAGAAATTGTTTTGCAGCATCATCGAAATGATCGGCATGCAGATGCGTGACGAAGACAGCGTCAGGATCGAGCAGTGTCTTAACATCGACCGGTAAGTCGACGAGTGGATTGGCGACGGCATTCGGCGTTTGACCGAAAGGAGGTAAACTGCCTTTTTCGCCGAGAAACGGATCGATCAGTAAAACTTGATTGGCATACGTGACGACAAGCGTTGCATTACGAATTTGTTGAATATCCATTAGGTTCATCCTCTCTCAATGACTCGGATTGACTATTCCCCGTCTGGCATTCAATGAATCCTATCGTAAGCGTTTCTCCATCGCCATGACGTCGACGTATTCGCCGTTCAAGCGACCTTGTTCCTTAAATGTCCCAACAATCCGGAATCCGGAACGGATGTAGAGCTTTTGTCCGATTTTATTGAACGGGAAGGTAAAGAGGATCAGCTTATGCATCTGATGATCGCGCGCATGTTGTTCGGCAGTTTCTAACAACTGTGTCCCGATCCCTTGTCCGCGATGTGTTCGAGTAATGTAGACGGAAATCTCACCAACTGTCGCATAGACAGGACGCGGGTTATACGGATCAAGAGAAATGAAGCCGAGGACACCTGTCTCATCTTCTGCGACATATCCAGCGTAGCGATGCGTACGCTCTGCATACCACTGGGTCATGAACGATAAATCTTTTCGATCCGTCTCAAGCGTTGCGATTCGGTCTTCGATGCCTTCATTATAAATGGATAGAACAGCGGGTAAGTCATGTTCCGTTACAGGACGAATATGCATGTTGCTCACTCCCCAATCGCTTTTCCCTCATTATATCTGTTACGTGTCGATGTAGTGATATGTTTGTGAGATAAGAAAAAGCGCCGATTCTCCTTATATAGAAGAAATCAACGCTTTTGTCGTTCTTAAGAGACCGTGGATGTCTCGTTCTCGTAAATTGGAACCCAACCATCCGTCGTGACGAAAATTCGAACAGCGACGACTTTCCGATCCTCTTGGAGCGTAAAGTAGTGGCGTGTATTGACAGGAACAGAAATCAAATCACCAGGATTGAGTTCGATGTTATAGTAGCCGACTTCTTCGTCTTTGATCGCGAAGACGCCGTGACCGCTGACGATGAAACGGACTTCATCATCCGTGTGATGATGTTCTTTCTGGAAGTTGACGAGCAACTCGTCAAGGTTCGGTGTCGTATCCGAAAGTGAAATGATATCAGCTGTCTGATATCCACGACGTTCTGATACGTCTTTGATTTCTGGAGCGAACGTATCGAGAATCGTTTGTTTGTCGGCATCCGTCAGTGTGAAGTTCTCGACGAGAGGTGCTGGTAGTTTTGAGACGTCCCATTGTTCGTAAAGAACGCCGCGCGATGCGAGGAAGTCAGCGACTTCCGTTTGATCCGTATACCGTGTGTTTGTTTCTTGGAATAAGACTGTTGCCATGAGATGATTCCTCCTTTTAATAGATAGATTGACGGCATGATTGCAACGTCAACGTATAGTTGAATAAAAACTCGAAGGCTTCGAGGTGTTTCTTTGCTTCAAAGGCGGTCGGTGCCCAGACCGTGATTCCGTGATTGCGAATCAGGACGGCACCGCTGTCCGCTGTGACATATGGCGCAAAAGCAGCAGCGAGTGTCGGGATGTCCGCGTGATTCGGAATGATCGGCACCGTGACCGTCGCATCTTCTTCCCAGTGACCGAGTGCCTTGATGATTTCTTGACCGGAGAAGGTGATACTTCCTTGATCGCCATATAACTCCGAAATCACATTGTTCGCAATCGTATGGACATGCAGGGAACATCCGGCGTTCGTTCGGTTGAACACTTCGACATGGAGCAATGTCTCAGCAGAAGGACGCCCGGATTGCTCACCGATCAATTGACCGGTCGCATCGACATGAACGAAGTCGTCAGGAGTCGTCTGCCGTTTATCTTTTCCGCTTGCCGTCACAAGGAATTCAACCGGGACACCGGATGTCCGGATGGCGAGATTGCCACTCGTACCAGGGAACCAATCGCGCGCCGCAAGCTCTTGTTTGATGGCGCGTAGCTCTTCATACCGTCGCATGAATGTCATGTTGTCACCTCCGCTCGTGTTAAATCATGAACGATATCGTGGAACGTCTCAAACGGTGTATAGGCGATATCGTTCTCTTCACACAACGTGATCAGATAATCACGGGCATAGACACGATCCGCTTGTTTTGCGAGTTCGAAGTCCGTCACCGAGTCGCCGATGACGATGATGACGTCACCGTCTTTACGTAGTGTCCGGGCAACGGACGTTTTACAACAGCCGCACCCGTTCGTGCAATGGGTATCGCAGGCGTTTGGCCAATCGATATGGACGAATGGACCACTAAAATCAGCGACGTTACAGTAAATCTGTTCTTGGTCGAGGAATGGCGCTAAGATTGGTTCGACGAAAAAGTCCATTCCACCGCTGACGATCGAAAAATCGATGCCTTGACGACGACTGTACTGCAGTAACTCCGAAAATCCGTCGCGAATGACTGCACGCTCCAACAAAAAGTCAAGATAGGCTGTTTTTCCGTCAGACGGCAGAAGTGCGAACATTTGCCCGACACCACTCTGAATCGATAACGTCCGGTCGAGTACACCGCGTTTTAACGGTTCGAAGTCACTCGCTGGCGCAAATGCCTGCATGAGTGCGATGATGTTATCCTGTGTCGTCACCGTCCCGTCGAAGTCACAAAGAATCCGTACGGTCATGACTTGATCCCCCAAGCGTCGAGGGCAATTCGTAATTCTTCATGACGCGATGCTGCCGTCGATAGGGATTCATTTGCGAGTGCCGCATCGAGTGCCTGACGGAAAGCAATGACACCAGCCGCAGCACCTTGCGGATGACCATGTACGCCGCCGCCGGCGTTGATGACGGAAGCGATCCCGAAGTCTCGTACGAGTTGAGCGACGAGTCCAGGATGAATACCGGCTGAAGGAACCGGGAAGATTGATTTCGTCTGACCGAGACGGGTCGCTTCGACCGCGATACCACGGGCGACATCCTTTGGCAAAGCGACATTGCCGTAAGGAGACGGGAATAGCGTCAAGTCTGCTCCAGCAGCGCGCGGTAATGTGCCGAGTAAGACAGGAGCTGCGACTCCGTGATTCGGGCTAGCGATCAACGCACCGCTATATGCCGGATGATTGAAAATCGGAACGTTGATTTCCGGATCACTTGCCAGTTCGCGTAAGACGTCGAGTCCGTATGTGAAGGTATTCAGCAAGAAAGCAGTCGCTCCAGCATCAATCAATCGCTTGGCTTGATCCTTGAGCGTAAAGACAGGACCGCTGAGTGTGATCGCATATAACGCACGTTTACCGGTCCGTTGGAAGTGAGCATCGATGACCTCACGTCCGATCCGTGCCCGGTCAATCGTTGGTGTCAATGGATTGTCGTATAGGATCTCATCGTCTTTGACGAGATCGATCCCACCAGCGAGTTGTCCTTCGAGTTGATCACGAAGGAACGATAAATCGCGTCCGATGACTCCTTTGAAGATGCTCATTAATAGTGGGCGATCTTCGACACCGATCAAGGAACGGACCCCTTCGATCCCGAACTTTGCACCTGGAAAGTCCGACGTAAATGTATCGGGTAGTAGCAATTCCGTTAATTTGATTTCACCGTCGAGTGAGAGTTTCCCGAAGACGGTCGTCAGAATCGCAGAAAAGTCGCGCGATACGTTATGTTCCGGGTAACGAATCGTGATATATCCTTTGCCATCGCGTTCTTCGGTATGTACGACTTCCCCTTTGAACGAGGCAAGTTGTTGTTGTTCGAGATGATTCAGTTCCGTCCAAGAACCGACTGTCAGACCAAGCGCGAGTTGTTCAGCGCGCTGCTCGAGTCGATCACGGGCAGTCAATTGATAAGTAGCAGTGATATAAGCCATGTCTTTCCTCCTTCAACAAAAAAATGGTCTCTCGTCAGCGACAAGAGACCATGAATGATTCGAACGTGGACTCTTATCTGTCAGCTTAGTAGCTGCAAGAATTAGCACCGTGCCAAAAGGTCGGTTGCTGCGACATCGTAGGGCTTGTCCCTCCGTCTGCTCTTGATAAGAATTGGATGAAATTGTGAAATCTAATTGCAATTTTTACATGAGAATCGCCACTTGTCAAACTATTTTTAGAAAATTTATTTTTTTGAAAATACTCTTTCTATAGATGACTTAAAAATGATATCCGTTTCTGCTTGATTTCGATTTGACAGCGAGGAAGTCGATTGCGTAAGATTCAAATCAATATCACACACGACAACTACATACGACTCTTATCGCGAGTTGGCAGAGGGAATTGGCCCGATGACGCCGCAGCAACCGACCACTGGGCACGGTGCTACATCCAACAGACGTTTCGTCTGAGAGATAAGAGGACGCAGTGACTTTTCTGCGCCTCTTTTCGATGACGAAAAGAGGCGCTTTTTCGTGTATCACATAGGGGGAAACTGAGATGACATATAAAGCATTCACAGAACAGGACGCGATTGATTGTGTTCGGACATTAGGACTGATCGGCGATGGAGCCGTCGAAGCAGAAGAGATTGGCGACGGGAACCTCAACCTCGTCTTTCGGATTCGAGAAGGCGAACATCGCTTGATTTTAAAACAAGCATTACCATATGCGAAGGTCGTCGGGGAGAGCTGGCCGTTATCGCTCGAACGAGCGTGGATCGAGCAATCCGCACTCCGTGAATTCGCACGGCATGCCGTACCGTTCGTGCCACGTGTTTTTCATGCTAGTCATGAAGAGGCATATACGGTCATGGAAGATCTTTCACATCTGACGATCGTTCGAAGTGGTTTACTCGCAGGTGAACAGTATCCGTTGCTTGCGGAACATATCGGTTCTTATCTCGCTCGGACGTTATTCCATACATCGGACTTTGCGCTTGGTCCGGTTGAAAAGAAACGTGTCGCCCGAACGTACTACAATCCAGACTTGTGCGACATCACGGAAAAATTAATCTTCACGGATCCGTTTCATGACGCGGAGACGAACGAGATTGAAGCCGGACTCGAAGAAGAGGTGGCACGTCTATGGGCAGACGATGAGTTGAAACGCGAAGTCGCAAAACTCGAAGCGCTCTTCATCACGAAAGGAGATGCATTGCTGCACGGCGATCTACATACAGGAAGCATCTTCGCCTCGGCGACGGAAACGAAAGTCATCGACCCTGAATTCGCCTTTTATGGTCCATTCGGATTCGATGTCGGGCAGTTCATTGCGCATCTATTCTTCGCGGCATATCCGGATTACCCTACACGACGTGGCGCCCGAATCAAGGATATCGATACGTTCTGGCTGACGTTTGCTTCAACGTTCCGTGCATTATGGGAACGGGAAGCCGTCGAACCATTCCGGGCATCGGGGCTCGTCGACGATGTACTGAGCACGATCTTGCAGGATGCCCTTGGCTTTGCCGGTTGCGAATTGATTCGGCGGACGATCGGCCTTGCACCGGTCGCTGATTTAGAATCAATCGATTCAACGACGGAACGCTTAGAGCGGAAACGTCACGCTCTTCGTCTAGGAGCGGCGTTAATCAAACGCCGTACAGAATGCCGGACATTCGATGATTTACGAAACTTTGACGTAACGGAGGAACTGAGCCGATGACTACATTCGTTCAAAGTATCCGTTACGAAGATCGTGTCTTGACGATTCTCGATCAGACACGTCTACCGCAAGAAGAGCACTATGAAGTCATTGCTGATCTCGCGCAAGCGGTTGAGGCGATTAAACAACTACGTGTCCGGGGCGCACCTGCGATCAGCTTATTCGGTGGATTCGTGCTCGTTCAAGAAGCGTACCGCTTTGAAGCAGAGCTACCGGTCTACAAGCAAGCCTTGCTTGAGACATCGGCGACGTTACTCGCGACACGACCGACGGCCGTCAACTTGCGAAATGTCCTCGATCAATTGAATCCAATCATTCAAGACGGGACGTCGGTAGAAGTGATTCGCGAACGGTTGGAAAAACGGACGGTCGCCTTATACGACCAGGATGCGCAGACGTCACGTCAAATCGGGATTCATGCACTGGAATTGTTCCAGTCAGGCGACCGGATCCTAACGATTTGTAATGCTGGATCGATTGCGACCGCTGCTTATGGAACGGCACTTGCGCCGTTCTACATCGCAAAAGAACGCGGCATCGAATTATCCGTTTTTGCGAGTGAGACGCGACCGTTACTGCAGGGAGCACGATTGACGACATGGGAGCTGCAACGTGCCGGCATCGATGTCACGTTAATTACGGACAACATGGTCGCCCATACGCTGAAAGAAAAACAGATCGATGCGATCATCGTCGGTGCCGACCGCATTACACGAAACGGAGATACGGCGAATAAGATCGGGACGTTCCAATTGGCACTGCTCGCGCAAGCTTTTGGTATTCCGTTTTACGTCGCAGCACCGCTCTCGACGTTCGACTTCTCGCTCGTTTCCGGAGACGCGATCGAAATCGAAGAACGTGATCCGCAGGAAGTGACGACTGTCCAAGGTGTCGCGACAGCACCGGGAGGCGTCGCTGTCTTCAACCCGGCGTTTGATGTCACACCACACACATTGATCACGGGCATCATTACCGAACTTGGTGTCATCACGCAACCGAATGAAGAAACGATTGAACAATTAACAGGGCTTCAACCCCTCGGATAAGGAGATATGTCATGAAAAAACTAGCTTACGCCGTCCTAGCACCGGCACTGTTACTAGCGGCTTGTGCGAATGGAGAAGCCACGACGACGAAGGTCGTCAAGGATGTACCAAAAGGGGTTCAATCGGACGTCAAGATCGCCGTCATCCGCAACCTAGCATCGGACGACCATACGAAACAATTCCTTGATGGCGCACGAAGTGAAGGCGAAGCGCTTGGCTTTAAAGTCAGCACGTTTATTTCGGAAGGTAACGACGTCAAGTTCAAGGAGCTGGTCGCGCAAGCGATTCAGCAAGATTATGATGGGCTCATCATCTCGCATGGTAAGGAAGACTACGCCTATGACATGATTAAACCAGCGGTCGACAAAGGGCTGAAGGTCGTGACGTTCGATACGGTCACGAAGAAAAAAGGAACGGCGTTAAAAGGTGTGACGGAAACATTCCAAAACGATCATCAACTCGCGAAGCTATCGCTTGATGAAGTGACGAAGGTGACGGACAAAAAGCCGGTCCGTGTCATCAAACTTTGGTTCGGACCAGGTTTTGCCCCGCTCGATCGTCGTCAGGAAATCTATAAGACGTACGAAGCAGACGGTAAGATCAAAACGCTTGAGACGGTTGGACCGACAAACTTCCAAGATGTCCAAGGGGATATCGCAACGAAGATGAATGCGATTCTCGCGAAATATCCGAAAGGAAGCATTGATGCGGTTTGGGGAGCGTGGGACGAAGTCGCAAAAGGGGCTTACAAATCGCTCAAGGATAATAAACGTCAAGAAATCCCGCTAATCTCGATCGATGTCTCGAATCAGGATATCAACCTGATGCGTGAAAAAGGCAGTAACTGGGTCTCGACGAGTGCGGTGGATCCATTCTTGATTGGACAAACGGACATGCGATTACTGGCTAAGAAAATCGCTGGCGAGAAGACGCCGGATAGCTTTGATCTCGATGCGAAACTTGTGGAGCAGAAGGCGTTGAAGCAGGATACGACGATGTACAATCTCGATACGATCATCAAAGGATGGAGTACATCGGACAAATTCAATGAACCGTGGATGGACCGGTTGCGTGACGTCCATAAAAAACAATGACGTCTACCAATCATCACTTGAAGATGACTGGGATTTCACTGGCGTTTCCAGGAGTGCAAGCCTTAAAACAAGTCTCGTTTGAAGTGAAATCCGGTGAAATCCACGCGCTTGTCGGTGCGAATGGTGCCGGTAAGTCGACGTTGATGAAAGTCTTATCCGGAGCGGAAACGGCGGACGAAGGAACGATCCGTCTCGACGGGAAGGAGTTGTCCATCACGTCACCGCGTGATGCGAAACAGATTGGAATCGACCTCGTCCAACAAGAGGTCGATGTGGCGCTTGTCCCGTATTTGACGGTCGCTGAGAATATCTGTCTCGATCTGTTGACGGACGGAACGATGACTGGCTTCGTATCCCAACGCCGTTACATACAGCGTGCCAAGGAAGCGTTAGCGACATTACAGGCGGATATTTCCGTCAAGACACGCGTCGAGGAGTTGCGGCTTGCTGAAAAGCAACTCGTACTGATTGCTCGCGCCCTCGTCCAAGAACGCCGTTTTTTGATTTTAGATGAACCAACGGCACCTCTCAGTCAGGCGGAAACAAGCCATCTCTTTTCAGTCGTGCGTCGTTTAGCCGAACGAGGGCTTGGGATCATCTTCATCTCGCATCGTTTACAGGAACTATATGAGATTTGCGACTCCATCTCAGTCATGCGCGACGGTCAACTCATCTCACGATGTCTTTTGACAGACATCACGAAGGGAGCTGTCGTTGAGCAGATGCTCGGGCGTCAGCTTACGTCTGTTGCGAAAACGTCACGGGTAAATGGAACGAACGTATTGACCGTCGAGAGTGCTACGAATGCGGACGTCCACGATATCTCCTTGACGGTTCAAGCAGGTGAAGTCGTTGGTATCGCGGGTCTTGTCGGTGCTGGTAAAACGGAATTATGCAAAGCATTGTTCGGTGATCGCCCGTTTCAGGAAGGGGAGGTTCGGATAGGTGGAAAAGCCCATCGCCTTCGCAATCCACAAGCTGCGATTCAAGCGGGAATCGGTCTCGTTCCGGAAGAACGGCGAAAAGAAGGAATTCTTGTTGCCGATTCTGTCGCAGAAAACCTGACAGCAGCGGCAGCTCATGATTTCGTCAACCGCTGGGGGCTGATGGATCGTCGCAAAGAAGTTGAACAGGCATCGCAATGGGTCAAGGAGCTGGGCATTAAAGTGGCAGACGTGAAACAGGAAGTAGGTCAACTATCCGGTGGGAATCAACAAAAAGTCGCCATCGGAAAATGGTTACTGACCGATGTCTCTGTACTCGTCTTGGACGAACCGACAAAAGGTGTCGACGTCGGAGCCAAACAAGATATCTATCGTCTGATTGACGGACTCGCACAACAACAAAAAGGGATCCTTTACGCGACGAGTGAATGGGATGAACTTTTGACCGTCACGGACCGAATCTACGTCATGTTCGATGGACGGATCGTCCATGAAACGAAGACGGCGGATACATCAGAAGAAACCTTGTTGTGGTATGCGACAGGAGGAGGGCAACGATGAATGAGGTAGTATCAAAACAAACGAACCGAGGGAAGGGGTTACGTCCTGTCCTCGGATTCTTGAACGACTGGGGGATCGTCCTCGCGATCCTTGCCCTCGTCCTATTTTTTGCGACGACGGCTCCAACATTCCTACAAGGGACGAATTTGATTAATATTTTACGAAGTATCTCCATCGTGACGATTATCGCGATCGGCTTGACCGTTTCTTTGACGGTCAATGGATTTGATTTATCGGTCGGGTCGACCGCGACGCTTGCGAGTTCTTTCGTCGTCTCGTTCTTCGTCTGGTACAGTCTACCGCTCGGTGTCTCGATTGGTTTAGCACTTCTCTTATCTCTTAGCGTTGCTCTGGTGAACATCTTACTCATCGTCTGGTTTAAGATTCCGGATTTGTTTGCGACGCTTGCAACGATGTTCATCGTCGAAGGTGTCGCGATGACGTATACCGGTGGTGGTTCAATCAGTGCCGGAATGCCGCGCCTGGACGGTACACCAACATTCGGCACGATTCCGGAGGCGTTCGCGAAAATCAGCCAGGCGCCTTGGATCATCGTCATCATGCTCGTCGTCGTCGCTGTGACACATGTCTTTTTAAGCCATACGCGACATGGTCGTTTTCTCTATATTATCGGTGGGAATCCGGAAGCCGCACGACTGACAGGAATTCGTGTCAACCGCTACCGGGCACTCGCGTATCTGATTGCTGGGTTACTTGCTGCGGTCGGTGGGATTTTG
>NZ_DFQK01000015.1:0-15930 GCF_002377745.1 Exiguobacterium sp. UBA3491 | reverse complement strand
TTGAAAATGGTCTCGTCATGCTGTCTGTTCCATACTATTCGTTGAATATCATCAAAGGGCTGGTCCTTGCGGTCGCACTCGCGACAACGTATGCGCGTTATCGAAAAAAATAATTAAAATTCGACGTTTCGTTTATAACATATTCGGTAATATTCAATATATGAAAGGATGGTGATGCACATGAATGATTACCAATGTAGAGGGAACGATCGCATGTCGCTTCTGAAAGAAGAGGATCACCGGACTTGACGAACGTTGTCCATTGACACGGAAGTATTCGTGTTTTACGTGCAACTGCACGGTTCAAGAACGGATCACGGCATGTGTTCGTTCCTGAAACAAATAAGGGGGAAACGCTACCGCGTTCCCCCTTTTTCACGTGCTTGAAACTGCTCGTATTTCTTTAAAAGCGTAGCGGAATATGAGATGATATAAAAAGTCAGAAAATTCAACTACTACGAGAGCAAGGGGCCTGACAATGCGAACATACACTAAGGAGATTCAAGCGATTATCGACAACGTAGAGAAAGTCATCATCGGTAAGGAAGATGTCATCACACAATCATTGGCAGCATTACTAGCGGGCGGTCACGTTCTATTAGAAGACGTACCGGGAGTCGGGAAGACGATGCTCGTCCGTGCGTTCAGCCGATCGATCGGGTTGACCTTCAAACGTGTTCAGTTCACGCCAGACCTACTTCCGTCAGATTTGACGGGTGTATCGATGTATAATCAGAAAACAAGCCAGTTCGAATATAGACCGGGTCCTTTAATGGGAAACATCGTCTTAGCCGATGAGATCAACCGAACATCACCAAAAACTCAATCTGCCTTACTCGAGGGAATGGCGGAAGCGAACGTCACCGTCGATGGTGAGATTCATACGCTTCCGAATCCCTTTTTCGTCATGGCGACACAAAACCCGATTGAACATGAAGGAACGTATCCGTTACCAGAAGCACAACTCGACCGTTTTCTCGTCAAAGTCAAAATGGGTTATCCTGATTTCCAGCAAGAAATGAAGTTGCTCACGCGTTTTGAACGGGATGAACCAATCGAAACACTCGAAGCTGTAATTGGTCGCGAGCAATTGCTCCAGATGAAAGAAGACGTCAAGAACGTTCATGTCTCACAGCCTGTCAAAAAATATATCGTCCATCTCGTTCAAGCGACACGGACGAATGGGTCACTCTACCTCGGCGCGAGTCCTCGTTCTTCGATCGCCTTGATGAAGGTCGCGCAAGCGTGGGCGTACATGGAAGGACGCAGTTTCGTTTTGCCGGATGATGTTAAACATCTCTTGATTCCAGTCCTGTCACACCGCCTGATTTTGACAGCGGATGCGCGTTATCACGGTCAATCGTCGGAACGGATTTTGGAACAGATCAAAAAAGAGGTTGCTGTACCCATCCAACAAGACGTGGAGTCCCTATGACGAAGTGGCAAATTGGTTGGCGTTACGCTGTATTACTTTTGACGACGGCAGCCTTATGGGCATATGCGCGCGTTGATGGCGGAAATGTCGCTTCCTTGCTGTTTTACGTCATGGCTGGTTTGACCGTCTACTGGACTCTCTTCCTCGTTTGGCCCGTCACGCAGGCACTTGCGACACGCGAAGTATCGAACAAGATGCTCGTTGCTGGAACCGATATCCCGGTTTCCTTACGGGTTCGTCGACGTTTTCCGTTTCTCGTCGGAGCCGTCGAAGTGACGGAGGTGATTCCGAACGAACTCAGTGAAGAAAAACTCGATATTAGCCGTCCACTCCGAGCCCATTACCGGAAGACGGAGCAAATCGATTACACGATACCATCGATTCGTCGAGGGGTGTATCAGATTCCAGGCTGTATCGTCGAAATCACGGATCCATTCGGGTTATTCAAGCGGAAGCGGATGTTTCCGGTCGAGACGTATCTTGCGATTGAACCAGCGCGCCTTGCCGTTCAGCTTCCCCATGAGGAAGACCGTGGCGATGGGGGAATCTCACCGGTGTCACTTGATCTTCGCCAGTCGTCCTTTACCGTCGTCGGGGTCCGGGAATACGTCAGTGGGGATCGGATGAATCAGATTGACTGGAAAGCGACAGCGAAACGCCAAGGGTTGATGACGAAGACGTTCGAACGAGAGCAAGAACGGGAGACGACGATCGTCTTTGATGAGGGAACGGAGGCGGGTGAAGCCTTCGAACGTGTCATCTCGATGCTCGCAGAAACGACGGATCAGTTGAACAAACGACGACTGAGCTATCGGATCCATCTCGTCGGGCATGCCGTTCAATCATTGTCGTTACCACTTGAAGGAGCGAAACTGACGCATTACCTGATGACGGCGCAACCGAGTCGGGCGCGAACGTTCATCGAGTCATGGGAATACTCGTCTAAGGCGCTTCGATTGAGCGGGAACGTCCTCTTCATCACACCGGATCTTGAATCGAACAATGAACTATGGATTTCGAAGATTAATCAAGAAGCCACCGTTCATGTCTATACACCAGAACGGAGGGGAGTGCGATGATACGACGATTAATCTGGAACGCCATCGCAGCAGCCCTTTTGTCTTGTTTCATGCCACCACTTCTCGAACTGACGACATTCGAACATCTTTGGTCCTTCTTACCGATGCTGTTCCTGCCTTTACTGTTATCGCATCTCGCGCGACGTTACTTCTTACTTGGCAGTCTCGCGGGACTACTATTGTCGTTCTACTTGATTTTGACACCGGGTTCCGCACCGTGGGGAATTTTTACGGAAATCAGCTCGGATATTCGAAGTGTCATCAATGGTGAATTACCGGGACGACCAGCCTTTGCGCTGTCGATTGGTTTGATCAGTTTCTTGATCGCTTATCTCGCGCGTCGGACGTTCCCGAATCGTGGGTTCGTCTTCGGACTTGCTTTCGGAGTCATCGGGTTCATCGCCTATTGCGATACCTGGACGGATTACTCGGGAGAGACGTTCATTCTTTATCCGATCATCTTGTCTTTGGTATTGCTGTATGCGACGGAGGTCAATGAACGACCGCGTGCTTCCTACGTACGCCCACTGAGCGCATTATTCATCATGGGAGCTGTCATCGTCGTTGCTGTCCAAAGTCCTGTCATCAATGCGACATGGCAAGACAGTTGGTACGATTTGACGTCGGGTCTTGAAGGGGAAGGAGAGCCGACAAATGCGATTCAAAAGGTCGGATACGGTAACAACGATGAACAACTTGGAGGACCATTCCAGATGGACGACCGAGAAGTCTTCCAAGTCGAAAGTGAAGGAAACCGCTATTGGCGCGTTGAAACAAAAGATATTTATACCGGAAAAGGTTGGATCTTGTCGGAGTCAAACCCTGAAGTCGATGGACGTGGTTTTTTCTCGACCTTCGGTACAGAGGTCAAGACCCGCGAAGAGACAGCAACATTTGAAATGGCGCGTGAATTACCATTCGTGCCATATAACGGTGACAATGTAAGGGTCGAAGTGAATCAGCAACGACAAAATGTGTTGGTTGACCTCGAGAATCAAAAAATTTCGTATCTCGACGAGGCGGATCGTCAACGAAACTATCGAATCGACTATTCGTACCCACTCTTTACGGAAGAACAGCTCCAGACAGATGAACCCGTCAATTTGTCTGAGAATGAAACGGAGCGGTATCTACAACTGCCGGAAGGTTTACCGCAACGTGTCCGTGATTTAGCGAATCAAATCGTTGAAAACAAAAAAACACCATGGGACAAAGCACGGGCGATTGAAAATTATTTCGAAGAAGAAAACTTTGAATACAATACAGAAGATGTTGCTGTACCGAAAGAAAATCAGGATTACGTCGATCAGTTTCTGTTCGAGACGAAACTCGGATACTGTGATAACTTCTCGACGTCAGCCACTGTGTTACTTCGGGCAGCTGGGTTACCCGCACGCTGGGTGAAAGGATTCACGGGGGGCGAATCCGACGTCATCGGAGCTGCCGTAACGAGTTATACAGTACGCAATAAAAATGCCCATTCGTGGGTCGAAGTTTACATTGAAGGACCAGGCTGGGTACCGCTTGAACCGACAGTCAGTTTCGATGGAGTAGGACAATATACGATCGATCGGGAAACGAACAACGAGACGGAACAAGCAAATCCGCAACGTGAGACAGAAGATAATACGGAGACAACGACGCCAAATCGTCCTCAAGAAAATCTTCTTGATGAAGAACAGACGACTAGCACTGGACAGACGGAGCAGAAGTCAATTCCATTTTGGCCAATCTTCCTGACGGCACTCGCTCTCTTGTTCCTCTACCTGTTCCGAAAACCAATCATTCGAACACTCGCGATTCTCTTCTTCCGGAGACAGATTGAACGACCGGAAGGATTCCGACGGATGTACCGGTATCTCTTGCGACGTCTTGATAAAAAAGGATTCCATTATCAAGATGGTCGGACGCTTGCGGAACTGGCGTACGAAGTCGATGGGTACTACGAGACGTACGCGATGCGACCGTTGACGGATGCTTACGAGCGGATGGTTTATGGTGGAGAATCATTGTCGGCTGAGAAAAAACGTGAATATTTCGAAAATATCATTCGTCATGTAGAGGGTTGATATTTACGAAACGATACAGGTACAATGGGAACAACGTAAATCACACACATGCAATCTCCTTTGTATATACTCGCGAATATGGCGCGAGAGTCTCTACCGGGTCACCTTAAACGACCTGACTATGAAGGAGCAGACCCTTCGTATACATTTTTTTGTGAAGCGGCCTGCTCTTTTTCCATTTTATCCATGGGCGAAGAGTGGGCTTTTTTCATAGGGTACGCATGAAATCAGAAAGGCGGGAACAGATTTGGAAGCACATTTGGACCAGGAAATGATTCTCGTCCTCGATTTTGGAGGACAGTACAATCAATTGATCACACGTCGTATTCGGGACCTTGGTGTCTACAGTGAATTGCATTCGCATAAAATCACTGCAGCTGAAGTAAAAGAAATCGCACCTGCTGGTATCATCTTCTCGGGTGGTCCACGTAGCGTCTACGCAGAGGATGCGTACCGGTGTGACCCGGAAATCTTCGACCTCGGTATTCCAATCTTCGGAATCTGTTACGGCATGCAGCTCATGTCACAACATTTCGGCGGAACAGTGGAACGTGCGGGACATCGTGAATATGGAAAAGCCACATTGACGTTACAAGACCCGTCACCGATGTATGCGAACTTACCGCTAGAACAAACGGTCTGGATGAGTCACAGTGACCTCGTTACATCTGTGCCAAACGGATTCGTCATTGATGGGACGAACGTGTCATGTCCAATCGCTTCGATCAAGAACGAAGAGTTGAAAATGTATGGTGTGCAGTATCACCCAGAAGTAAACCATACGGTCTTTGGAAAAGAATTGCTCAAGAACTTCCTCTTTGAAGTCTGTAAATGTGCAGGCGACTGGTCAATGGAGAACTTCATTGAAATCGAAGTAGCGAAGATTCAAGAACAAGTCGGCGACAAAAAAGTCCTCTGTGCCCTTTCAGGTGGTGTCGACTCGTCTGTCGTCGCAGCCTTGATTCACAAAGCAATCGGTGATCAATTGACATGTATGTTCGTCGATCACGGTTTATTGCGTAAGGGTGAAGCGGAGAGCGTCATGAAGACATTCGCGGATCACTTCCACATGAACGTCATCAAGATTGATGCCCAGGACCGTTTCCTCGACAAACTCCGTGGTATCTCAGATCCAGAGCAGAAACGTAAAATCATCGGCAACGAGTTCGTCTACGTCTTCGACGAAGAAGCTTCGAAACTAACGGATATGGACTTCCTTGCGCAAGGTACACTCTATACGGATATCATCGAGAGTGGTACGGATACGGCACAAACAATCAAATCACACCACAACGTCGGTGGACTGCCGGAAGACATGCAGTTTGAATTGATCGAACCGATCAACACGTTGTTCAAGGATGAAGTTCGTGAACTTGGGAAAGAACTCGGTCTTTCTGATGAAATCGTGTGGCGTCAGCCGTTCCCAGGACCAGGTCTCGGAATTCGTGTCCTTGGTGAAATCACAGATGAAAAACTCGAAATCGTTCGTGAATCTGATTTCATTCTTCGTGATGAGATTAAAAAAGCAGGACTCGAGCGCGAAATCTGGCAATACTTCACAGTCCTTCCTCCAATCCGTTCGGTTGGTGTCATGGGCGATGAGCGGACATACGACTATGCTGTCGGAATCCGCGCTGTTACGTCAATTGACGGGATGACTTCAGACTGGGCACGTATCCCATGGGACGTGCTTGAGAAGATCTCGGTCCGGATCGTCAACGAAGTCCAGAACGTTAACCGCGTCCTGTACGATGTGACGTCGAAACCACCGTCAACGATTGAGTGGGAATAATAAATAAAATAAAATTGAAGTTTTTATGCTGATTTAATGGGGGTTTACGAATTATAGGAAGGTTAATTAAAGTTAAATTAAATTGGTTCCCCGCCAGAATCCCCGCCAAAACTGGGTATGTAAGAAAATGCTTTTATCATTTAGTGATAAAAGCATTTTTTGTTATCTCTGAATATAATTTTACTAGCCCTGCTATCAATACTAGGATAACTTATAAATTTGCTATAATAGTATTAATACTAGCTGAGTAAAGGAATGTAAATCAAATGCCAAAGAAAAATTTATTATCTATCACAGAAATTGAAGATAGAGTTAAAATAATAATTGAAAATTTAAATGAAGAGACTTTTATTGAAGAACTTTTAGGACTTTTTGATATTCCTAAAACAAGTATCACACGTGCTAAATCAAGTGAGGGAGATTTTTTGATACGTAATAAAGTTCGTTATCGAAAAGTTGAAAATGACCCACTGCAAGCTATTGATGAAATCGAGCAGGAAATATTACCTCAAAATCAAAAGCCTCGCTACCTTATCACAACTGATTTTGAAATGCTTTATGCAAAAGATACAAAAACAAATGATTCACTAGCTATTCACTTTGAAGATTTGCCAACTTTTGCAGAGTTTTTTCTTGCATGGAATGGGATTGAGAAAGTAGAATACCAAAAAGAAAATCCGGCAGATATTAAAGCAGCTGAGCGTTTCACAAAACTTTATGATGAATTGGTTAAGATTAATCCGGAGCTTGCAAAAGAGGAAGTTGACGGCAAATCCTTTAACCTTTTTCTAATTCGTTCCCTTTTCTTGTACTTCTCTGAAGATACAGAAATTATTACTAAAGGCTCTTTTACTAATATCCTTAAAACAAGGACTGAAATCGATGGAAGTAATCTAAATTCAGTCATCAAAGAATTATTTTCAATTTTAGATGTGCCTGAAAACCAAAGACACGATACGCCTGAATGGCTGAAAAAATTTCCATATGTTAATGGTAAACTTTTTAAAGTACCACATCATGACTTAAATTTCAGTACTTTAACCCGAAAACTACTTATCGAAGCAGGTGAATTGCTTAACTGGAATGAAATCAATCCCGATATTTTAGGGGCAATGATTCAAACTGTTGCAAATAAAGAAGAACGCCAAGTTTCAGGTATGCACTATACGAGCGTACCTAATATCCTGAAAGTCATTAAACCGCTATTTTTGGATAATCTCCAAACTGAATATCAACGTTTATCAGATCGAGCTGATGATTATCTTGAACGTGAGATTACTGAAAAACAAAGACGTGAACAACAACGAGATATTATTAAACAACTGAACAGCTTGCTTGAGCGAATGAGTAAAATTAAGTTTTTAGACCCTGCCTGTGGTTCAGGAAACTTTTTGATTATTACTTACAAAGAACTTCGCAGACTTGAAATCCAAATCCTTCTTAAAATTAGTGAAGTTCAGGAAGCATTAAATGAAAAGGATGCTTATCAAGGAGAATTACTTAAGCAATCTAAGATTAAGCTAAACCAATTCTCAGGCATTGAACTTGACGACTTCGCACATGAGGTAGCTAGGCTTTCTCTGTATATTGCTGAACATCAAATGAATGTAGAAATGATGGAATCTTTAGCAGATTATCAACCTAGAATTCTACCACTTCAAGAATCAGGGAATATCGTACACGGTAATGCCTTACGTATGGATTGGAATCTAGTTGTTCCTCATGAGACTAATGAAGAAGTTTATATTATGGGGAATCCACCTTATATAGGATCTAGAAATCAGACTGAGGAAAATAAAAAGGATATGAGTGCCATTTTCCAAGGGGTTCAATCATTTAAAAAACTTGATTATATAAGTGCCTGGTTTTTACTAGGTGTGAAATTCGTTGAAAATACAAAAAATAAATTTGCATTTGTAACAACGAACTCGATAACTCAAGGGGAACAAGTTCCAATTTTATGGAAAAAACTACTTTCCTACAATATAGAGATTTGTTTTGCATATAATTCTTTTAAATGGAATAACAATGCCAGTAATAATGCTGGCGTAACTGTAGCAATAATTGGGATAGCTTCAAAGGATGATAATTCCAGCAAATACCTACTTTCAGAGGAAAAGAGTATTGAAGTGCCTAATATTACACCTTATTTAAGTTTTGGGGAAATTATTCTTGTTGAAAATAGCACAGTTCAATTTTCTGGCTTCTCTAAAATGCAAAAAGGAAATGGTGCTTATGATGGTGGATTTTTAACATTTTCAATATCTGAATATGAAGAAATTGTTTCTAAAATTCCTGAAACAAAAATATTTTTCAAAAAGTATGTTAGTGCTGACGACATTATTAATGGAACTTATAAATATTGTCTATGGATTTCAGAAGAAAATTTACCTGCTGCACATAACATCCCATTTATAAATAACAGAATTGAAAAAGTAAAAGAATATCGATTAAGTAGTAAAAGAGAAGTTACAAAACTACAGGCTAAAACTCCATATGCATTTGGTGAGATTAGATATCAAGAGGGCCAGGGATTCATTATCCCTGTAGTTTCTTCTGAATCTAGGGAGTATCTACCTATTGCAATTATAGATTCAGAAATAATCCCATCTTATGCAACATTTGTGTTATACGACGCCCCAATCTGGTTACTTGGAATCTTAGAATCTCGTATGCATATGACTTGGCTTCGCGCAGTTGGTGGAAGGTTGAAAACAGATTATCGCTATTCTGCAGGAATGGTTTATAATACTTTTCCAATTCCTAAGCTGTCAACAAATCGCAAAAATATCCTTGAAGAAGCTGTTTTAGATATGCTAGATGTCCGTGAAGAAGAAGGGGGTACTCTTGCTGAGCTTTATGGAGGTGCGAATAAACCAATGAACGCAAGATTACGTGAAGCACACAAAAAAATTGACGGCATTGTGGAGCGTGCTTATAAGCAAGAATCTTTCAAATCTGATGAGGAACGATTGAGTGTATTGTTGAAACTTTATCAAGAAATGGTAAGTGAGGAGAAAAAATGACATCAAATATTTTTGAAATTAATTATAATGGTACGGGGCAAAGCCAAAATACAAATGCATTAGGGATGCGTGAAATGCAGGCACGTGTCTATGAGAAACGTGCTTCACAATATCTATTAGTTAAAGCTCCCCCTGCATCAGGGAAATCACGTGCTTTGATGTTTGTGACTTTGGATAAGCTTACAAATCAAGGTATAAAAAAAGCAATTATTGCAGTTCCAGAACGTTCTATAGGAAAATCCTTTCAATCTACAGAGTTAGAAAAATTTGGATTTTTTTCTGATTGGGTTATTAATCCAAAAAATAATCTCACAGACCGTGGAACAAGTCAAAGTAAAGTGTCACGGTTCATTGATTTTATACGTTCAACAAACTTAGAAGATAATATCATAGTTTGTACCCACGCGACTTTACGTTTTGCTTTTGAAAAATTAAATGATTCGGACTTTGATAATGTATTACTTGCCATTGATGAGTTTCACCATATATCACAAGATGATAATTCTGTTCTCGGCAATGCGTTGCGTATTATTATGGGGAATTCTTCTGCTCATATCGTTGCGATGACTGGCTCCTATTTTCGAGGAGATTCTGTCCCGATTTTGAAACCTGCTGACGAGCAAAAATTTGATAAAGTAACTTATACTTATTATGAACAACTTGAAGGTTATAAATATCTAAAGAGCTTTGCCATGGGCTACAGCTTCTATAGAGGACGCTATACGGATGCACTTTCAGAGGTTTTAGATACTTCAAAGAAAACAATTATTCATATTCCAAATGTAAATTCTGGGGAATCTACCAAAGATAAATATGATGAAGTTGACCGTATTCTTGAAGAATTAGGTGATGCAAAATTCGATGGAAATTTAGGACTTTGGCTAGTAACTGAAGAATCTGGAAGAGTATTAAAAATTGCAGATTTAGTTAATGAGGGTGGTCGTGAAAAGGTTCAAGAATATATTCGAAATATGTCTAAAATTGATGACTTGGATATTATTATTGCACTTGGTATGGCAAAAGAGGGATTTGATTGGCCCTTTGCAGAATATGCTTTAACAATCGGATGTCGTAATTCATTAATGGAAATTGTGCAAATTATTGGTCGCGTGACTCGAGATAGTTCAAATAAAACTCATGCCCAATTTATCAATTTAATTGCTCAACCAGATGCTCAAGATGATGAGGTTATGTTTGCAGTTAATAATGTCATGAAGGCAATCACTGCAAGTCTTTTGATGGAATCTGTATTGGCTCCTACCTTTAAATTTAAGCGTAAGGATAATGATAATCAAAAATCAAATGAAGCTGATATTTTTATCAAAGGTTTAAAGGAGCCAAGTACTAATCGTTCAAAAGGTATTATTCAAAACGATTTGAATGATCTGAAAGCGACTGTTTTACAAGACGGCCAAATTCAGCAAGCTATTGCTGCTGGTGTAGAAGCGAAAGTAATTAACAAACAACTTATCCCCCGTGTAATAATGAATACCTACCCTGATTTATCAAATGAAGAGACTGAGGAGGTACGTCAGCACTTGGTTGCACAATCTGTTATTCAATCTGCTGAGCGTGAAGAAGGAACTAGCGGAAAACAATTCCTCAAAATGGCAAATAAATTTATCAATATTGATGAAATTGCCATTGATTTAATTGATGAAGTGAATCCTTTCCAACGTGCTTATGAGGTGATTTCAAAAGAGATAGATGCACCAACGTTACGATTTATTCAAGATTATATGGATGGTATAAAATTTACTTTTTCTGAAGATGAATTAGTTTTGTTGTATCCTCAAATTGTTCAATTTAAAAATGAAAATGGAAGAATTCCTGATAAGTATAGCTCAGACCAATATGAGCAAAGATTAGCATATGCTTTATTACGTTTGGAGCAATTAAGGAGAGAGAGACAAGATGGACAAACTCAATCTTGATGATATCTTTTCGGATCCAATTTTTGATGAACTAATAGCTGAAACTCCTAAGAAACAGGTTAAGCGAATTGACCCAGAATTTGAAAAATTTCAAGAGATTATCAAATGGATAAAAAATCATGATGGAAAAGAACCAGAAAAATCTCGGAATATGACCGAAAGAAAATTATTTTCCAGACTTAAAGGCTATCGTGATAAGCCAGAAATGATAAAGAAGCTAGCTGAGATTGATGAACTAAATTTGCTTGATAGCAAAAATTCAGTTTTAGAAAATTCGATAAAACCACCTGAATCTCTTGACGATATTCTTAATGATGACACACTTTTTGAGAAAAAAGATAAAGTTGATTCACTACTCGATTTGTCGAGATATAAAAGAACAATCAATGCGGCTGATAAATACAGTGTTCGGAAACGAGCTAGCCATTTTGAACGATATGAGGCGCTATTTAAACTTGTTCAAAAAGAGATTGCAAATGGCACTCGAAAAATAATACCTGTAGATACTGAAAAAAATATTATGCCAGGTAAATTTTATATTGATAATGGAATTCTACTTTATGTTCTATCAATAGGTGATTATTATACAGATAAAAATGGTTATCGTAACGCAAAGCTTCATCTTATTTATGAAAATGGAACCGAAAATAAAGCTATTTTATTGAGGTCATTTGCATCGAATCTCTTTGATAAAACTCGTCATGGTCGAATGGTAACTGAAGTAATGAGTGATGTAATGGGAGAAACTACTGTTGAAGAAAGAGCTGCTGAATATATAACTACTGGATATATTTATGTAGTCAAATCTATTAGTTCAAATCCTGAAATATCAAAGTATAAAAATCTTTATAAGATTGGTTTTGCTAGTGGAAGTGTTGAAAAGCGGATTGCTAATGCTGAAAATGAATCTACTTACTTATATGCTCCAGTGAAAATTGTTGCAACATGGGAAGTTCAGAATTTCAGTGGTCGGCAGCTAGAAACAGTCATTCATCATAGATTTGAAGATAAGCAAATACAAATTGCTGTCCCAACAGCAAACGGAAAAAATGAGAATCCTAAAGAATGGTATTTAGTTTCTTTGGATGAAATTGAAGAGATTATAAATGATATTATTGTGAAATTGAATAGTTAATTAAGGTTGATGATAGTTGTCAAAGCATCTTTGCCATAATGGTGAGGATGCTTTTTATATGTATTTATTTAGCTTTTTCTAGTATAAAAAAATCAGAAAATTCTAGTATAATGTTAATATTGTAACGATTACTTTTGGGTGAGATTATTATAAATTATCAATGTTTAAAGAAATTTCACAATGGAAGATATTCAAAATTTTCGTATTTGGTTACTTACTGATAAAAAAAGTAATGGATCGGGATATGCACAGTCCTATGCTAGTTTGGTATTTGGTATGTTTCGCAAGAGTCTAGATTATGCTGTTGAAATGGGCTATTTAGAATTTAATATTTTTAAAAAGGCAAAACCTATACCAAAAGGAAAAGCGATTATACCTTACTGGACAAAAAATGAATTTGAATCTATCATTTCTCAAATCTGTATCTCCGATTTTTATGAACATTTGAATTTTGTCATGTTGTGGCTTTACTATATGACAGGTGTTCGAGTAAATGAGGGACAGCTCTTTGGTGGAATGATATAGATTTCAAAAATAAGCGTATAAGAGTTCATCATATGATTGTGTTGAAAAGTCGTAAAGATTGGGTTAGGAATGCTTATACAAAAACGGCAGATGGAAAAAGAATAATTTCAATAGATGCTGATACAATAAAAATTTTAAAAGATTGGCGAAAACGCCAAGAATCTATTGGATTAGGAAAAGAAACTGATTTCATCTTCACTTATGATAGTCTACTAATGATTAAATCAACGATAGGTAGAATCATAGAGAGATATTCTACTCTTGCAGGTGTAAAGAAAATTCAAGGTAAAGGATTAAGGCATAGTAATGCTTCTTATCTGATTAATGAATTTAATGTTTCAGTTTTACTTCTATCACGGAGGTTGGGACACTCTAGCCCCGAAATTACACTAAAGCATTACGCTCACTTGTGGAGTGGTGCTGATGAAAATGTTGCTGAGCTTATGGCTGGTAATATCAAAATTAATACAGCGGAAAAAACGAAAATATCTTTTAATGGCAATCAAGCATTAAAAAAAGATGCCCCGCCAAAATCCCCGCCAAAATGGTATGTTGACTCTAAAAAAGCCGCTATATCAAAGGTTAGACAGTCTAACTGGCAGTAGAGTGGGAATAAGTACTAGACTTGCTGATAGAATTCGTCTCATGAAGCTTTTCGTACGAATGTTTTAAATGGGACAGGTGAAAGGAAGTCTGTTTCACCTTCAACCACTTTATTTCAAAATGAAGCTCTCTTTTGTTCACATGATTTGTGAATGAGAGGGGGCTTTTTTGTGATCAAATTCATGTAACTGTTGGACGATTTTACACTGAACCAACGAATTTAGATACTTTAGCTCTAGTTTGCTGAGATGCGTGGACTCTTCCTGTATTATGGAATACATCATCTAATGGAAAAGAGGGATATTGCCTTATGATAGACTGGACATGGACTGAAGTTGATCAATTAGAAAAACTAGAAAAATGGAATGAAGCTAAACGCTATCTTTTGAATTCTTGGAGACAACATCCCGAAGATCTCAAAACAGTCATTCGACTGGGCTTTTTTTGTTGGTACGTCACCTTTGAACACGGACCATTAGGAATTACAGAGAACGATATAGATATTGAGGAATTAGAATCTTTACTAAAGGAAGTTACATACGATGGTTTACGTTATTTTATGAACCATGAGGACTTTCTATGGTGTTTTGGTTATATGATTTCGATGACTCCTTATTATTTTGGAGAGTACAACGAGTGGGAAGAAAAAGGCGCATCCATGTTACGACGTGCTCATGAATTATGTCCAGATGAACAGATTTATGCTTATTCTTATCTCGGGTCATTCTCAAATACTTACGGAACACGTGAAAACGAATTACAACAGATACAAAACGTATTAGAGGATCGTTTTAAAGGAGAGGGATTATTATCCGATTACTTTAAAAGTACGGTATTTAACATTAGACTTGATTTGAAATAGTAACGAATAGTCATCAAAAAAGTTTTTAATTCCGAACCTTCAGATAAAGTAAGTAGTTAAATTTCGTTTTTAGGGTTCAATCATAAATTTGACCATGCTATGATGTGGCTGTCTTTGTTTTTCATATCAATAAAAATATTATCGTATAATTCCGGGGACAGGGTTTGAAAGACTTTACAGGAACACCGTAATGATTGCTATTATGGCGCACATACAACATCGTACGTTTATTGAAACGGCTTTTACTTCGTAGGTAAGGGTCTTTTCTTGTTGCGTAGCATGACTAAAACGTTTTAAACAGGAAAAACTTTAATAATGAACATGCTCTAGTAAATAGGATTAATACATTCCAAAAAGACTTCAATAATTAAAAAAGATGTACAAAAAAATCAGGTTTAATCAGAAAAAAAGTAGGGGAAATTCAAACTGTTGGCATATAAGATTGATTTTCAAGAGCTAATTATTATTTTTTGTGGCATTTATTAAAAAGGAGGAAGAGATCATGACAAGAAAAGAAGATACATTTATCCAAGTATTTAATACCCAAGCGGAAGTACTGAGTAAAGTAAACGAATTGAAAGCGCAGGGATATGACGAAAGAGATATGTATGTCGTGGCTCAAGATAAACATTCCTTCTCCATGGTAGAGAATCAGACAAACGTCAATGTAGATACTGCCGGTGAACAAGAGCACCAAGGATTTATGGGGAAATTCATGGCTGCCTTTTCAGACGACTCTTCTACGGAAGCATTCCGCGGAATGGGCTTATCGCATGATGAATCAGAAGAATACCGTCGTCAGGTAGAAAGCGGCAAGCTGGTTTTATATGTAGACAGCGACTATGGCGATTCTTACGAAAAGCATAATCAAAGCTACAATCAAACTTCTGGAGTAAACGATAATCAATATGATCGCACGGGAGTCGAAGCAAATCGGGATCACAACGACCATCTCTCTGATAAGGGCTCTCTTTCCCGGACAGATCGGACTGGCGTTACTGAAACGAACAGTGATACAGAAGAAGAACGCCTTCGCCTGCATGAAGAACGGTTAAATGTAGATAAAGAAAGAGTGCAAACAGGGGAAGTAAACGTCAGTAAACACGTAGTCGAAGATCAACAATCGATCGAGGTGCCGGTAGAGAGGGAAGAAGTTTATGTGGAACGGCGTAAAGTGGATCATAATGCGTCGGGAACAGATGCTTTTGTAGATGAGAACGACTCCATCCACGTACCGCTTTCAGAAGAAAAGGTAGTAGTATCAAAAGAAGATGTAGTCTCTGAAGAAATTGTTGTTGGAAAACGTAAAGTGCGAGATACAGAAACTGTATCTGAAACGGTACGACGCGAGGAAGCAGATATTGATGAAGGTACAGATACGAGAACGGACGTAGAACGTGACGATCGTAAACGACTGTAATAGATCAAACTAAGAGGGGAGATAGCGGTGAACTGCCCCATAAAAGTTGG
>NZ_DFQK01000003.1:130766-135187 GCF_002377745.1 Exiguobacterium sp. UBA3491 | reverse complement strand
CCTGTAGGAGTGGCGTGTGACGCGTCATTCTTTTTTTAGAGATACGGGTGGCAGATCATCATTCTGCCACCCTTATGTTTGTAGAAACTGACTTTTGAGACAGCCCCTTTTTATTAATGTGACGGCGTCGCCGCAAGACGTGCTGCCATCAACTGTTGAATCGTTTCTCGATCGTTCTGATGGAGTAAGTCGACGATCTTACTGCCGACGATGACCCCCGAGACTGGGCGGCTTAATTGTTTGACGTGTTCCGGTGTACTGATTCCGAAACCGGCAAGTACCGGTACCGGACTATGGGCTGCGACATTTGCTAAATGTTCTTCAAGTGTCTTATCAAACGTCGTCTGTCCGCCTGTTGTCCCATTGACCGTAACCGCATAAAGGAATCCTTCGCTTTTATCGGCAATCTTTTGAATCCGTTCCATTGGACTCGTCAAGGAGACGAGTTGAACGAGCGCGATATCCGACTTGTCCTCTTGTTCGAAGAACTGTTCGCTCTGTTCAAGTGGTAAATCAGGAATGATCAATCCGTCAACCCCGACTTCGCGACATGTAGCAAGAAACGCCGTTAATCCGTAGCGGAAAATCGGATTCAAGTACGTCATCAAAACGACAGGAACATCGACGGTCTGATGGGCAACGCGAACCGCCTCAAGAACATCCTTCAGTCCGACGTTCGCTTCTAGCGCTCGGAGTCCCGCTTCTTGAATGACTGGACCGTCAGCAACGGGATCCGAAAACGGTACGCCGACTTCAATCGCTGTCGCTCCGGATTCAGCGAGAAACGCTAAGATTTCCGGAAGGCGATCAATCCCTCCATCTCCCCCCATGACGTACGGGATGAAGGCTTTTTCGCCCTTACTTGTAACGCTACGAATCGCTGTTTCTAATCGCATCATGCTTCCCCCTTTAGTGCGTTTCTGACAGTAACGACATCTTTATCGCCACGTCCTGATAAGCAGATAACGAGAATCTCTTCCTTGTCCATCTCTGCAGCGAGTTGTGTCGCATAGGCAATCGCGTGTGCCGACTCGAGTGCCGGGATGATTCCCTCCTTGCGGCTCAACAGCTGTAGTGCTTCGAGTGCTTGTTCGTCGGTCACCGCTTCATACTGAACACGACCGATATCTTTGAGCAAACTATGCTCGGGTCCGACGCCCGGATAGTCAAGTCCTGCTGAGATCGAGTGCGCTTCTTGTACTTGACCATGGGCATCCTGTAAGAGATACATCATCGAGCCGTGCAAGACACCGACCTCTCCTTTTGTCATCGTCGCTGCGTGTTGATCCGTCTCAACACCACTTCCCGCTGCTTCAATGCCGTACAATTTTACGTCCGTATCATCGATGAACGGATGGAACATGCCAATCGCATTACTGCCGCCGCCGACACAAGCGACGATCGCTTTCGGCAGACGCCCCTCTTTTTCGATGATTTGACGTCGTGTCTCTTTTCCGATGACTGCTTGGAAATCACGGACGAGTTGCGGGAATGGGTGTGGTCCGAGAACAGAACCCATCAAGTAATGCGTGTCTTCGACATGTTTGACCCAGTAACGGAGTGCTTCATTGACGGCATCTTTGAGTGTCCGACTCCCTTGTGTGACCGGGATGACGGTTGCTCCAAGTAACTCCATCCGAAAGACGTTCAACTCTTGACGACGGACGTCCTCTTCGCCCATGAAGATGACACACTCGAGGTCGAGCAAGGCACAGACCGTTGCTGTTGCGACACCGTGTTGCCCTGCCCCTGTCTCAGCAACGATTTTTCGTTTCCCCATCCGTTCAGCCAGTAACGCCTGACCAATCGTATTGTTGATTTTGTGGGCACCGGTATGGTTCAAGTCTTCTCGTTTCAAGTAGATCTTTGCGCCACCGATCGTTTGCGTCAAATGTTCAGCAAAATAAAGTGGTGTCTCACGTCCGACGTATTCTTTCAGCAATTCGTCCATCCGCGCTTGAAATGTTGGATCCTCTTTTACTATTGCATAAGCTTCTTCGAGTTCAATCACCGCGTGCATCAATGTTTCCGGGATGTAGCGTCCTCCGTATTTACCATATTGCCCTAATGTATCCGGTTGTGCGTAGCTCATGCTTCTCTCTCCTTTACGGCATCTGCGAATGCCTGCATTTTGATGGAATCTTTCTGTCCATCCGTTTCGATGCCACTTGAGACATCGACGGCGAACGGGTGATATCGTTTGATTGCTTCTCCTACATTTTCAGCTGTCAAGCCACCGGCAATGAACAGTGGACGATCGGCTTGAATGTCTCGTGACCAGTCGAATGTCTCGCCACTTCCAGCAACCGGTGCGTCGACGAGCACGTACTCCGTCTGTTGCTCTACTTCCGTGATGTCCGTCACGGGAATCGCTTGAATGACGGGAACCGGTAGCTTGCCATCCGGGATGATCCCGTGAATTTGAACGAGATCTAGCGCGACTTGCTCGACCGCGTCGACGACCTGTTGATTAGTCGGGGAGACGAAGACACCGACGACCTGGACCGTACTCGGAATGTCGCGTCTAAGACGCGCCGCCTCTTCTAGCGTGACCTGTCGTTTGCTTTTAGCAAAGACGAAGCCGATGTAGTCCGCTAAGCGAACTGCCGCTTCGACATGTTCTCCTTCCCGGAGACCACAGAACTTAATCCGTGTCATACGCGAACGCCACTCACTTCTCGGATGAAGACTTGTGGATCGTCTGCTCGCATCAATGTCTCACCGACGAGGATCCCGTCTGCACCGGCAGCGTGTAATCGCTGTGCTTCCTCGACCGTCTTGATACCACTCTCACTGATATACCGGACGTCCGGTTGTTTCTGTTCGAGTAATCCGACCGATGTCTGTAAATCGACTTCGAACTTTTTCAAGTTCCGATTGTTGATTCCAATGATTTGTGCACCGATCGCCTCTGCCCGGCGTAATTCCTCTTCGTCATGGACTTCGACTAAGACCTCAAGTCCTTCTGCGTAAGCATACGCATACAAGTCAGCAAGCGTCTCCTGCTCGAGGGCCGCAACGATCAAGAGAATCAACTGTGCGCCATGTGATTTTGCCTGGTCAATCTGAATCCGGTCAATCATGAAATCCTTACAGAGGACAGGGATGTTGACTGCTGCAGCGACTGCCGCTAAATCGTCCATCGATCCTTTGAAGTACGTCTCGTCCGTCAAGACAGAGATGACGGTCGCCCCACTCGCTTCATATTGTTTGGCCTGAGCGATGACGTCGACGTCGAGTGCGATGGCACCTTTTGATGGCGAAGCTCGTTTGATTTCCGCGATGACGGATAAATCCGCTCCGGCTAGTCGTTGCTTGATCGACGGCTTCAATGCCTCCCGATCAATCCGTTCGACACCAGTTAATTTTAATTGCAGGACTTCTGCTCGTTTCGTTTCGATGATGCGATCTAAGATATTCATCCGATTGCTTCCTCCCGTGTCATTTGTCGTAATTGGTTCAATCGTTCCATCGCCCGTCCTGAATCGATGCTATCTGCTGCTAAGGCGATCCCTTCTTCGATCGTCTTCACCCGATTTGCTGCAAAGAGAGCGATCCCAGCGTTCAGTAGAACGGTGTCGCGATAAGCACCATTCTCTCCACTCAGGACTTGCAGTAAAATCGCCGCATTCTCTTGTGCACTTCCACCGCGGATCGCTTCAAGCGGTGCGGTCTTCAGTCCGACTTCCTCCGGATGAAGACTGAAGCGGATCAGTTCACCTTCGTCGAGTAAGACGAGTTGGTTCGTTCCGGCAAGGGACGCTTCATCCATTCCATTCGCACCGTGCAAGACGATCGCCCGCTTTCGTCCGAGTCGGTGCAGTGTCAACGCCATCGTCTCGAGCATATCCTCCCGGTAAATTCCTAATAGTTGTGTCTTGAGCGGGACCGGATTCGTCAACGGACCAATCAAGTTAAAGATCGTCGGAATCCGTAAATCACGTCGGACCTTCATGATTTGCTTGACACGCGGATGCATCCGTTGTGCAAACAAGAAGGCGATTCCGTTCGTCTCGAGTTGCTCTACTAAGTGTTCCGGTGTTGCATCGAGTGAAACCCCGAGTGCTTCAAGTACATCAGCGCTACCCGTCTTACTTGAGACACTCCGGTTCCCGTGCTTCGCGACTTTCATGCCGGCACCGGCTAGAACGAAAGCGGCTGTCGTACTGATGTTGAACGATTGCGAGCCGTCGCCTCCTGTACCGCAGTTATCCATGAAATCACCGGTGACTGGAATGTCGAGCGCGACTTCGCGCATGATCGAAGCGAGACCGGCTAGCTCTTCTGCTGTCTCTCCTTTTGCTTTCAGAGCAACGAGAAAGGCGGCAATTTCGCTATCAGTAACATCTTCGGCAAACAGTTCGCGTGCTGCCTGTTGCATCTCTTCATATCGTAAATGTTTCGCTTCTGCTAATTTCACC
>NZ_DFQK01000003.1:82387-130686 GCF_002377745.1 Exiguobacterium sp. UBA3491 | reverse complement strand
AATGAATCGTTTAATCATCTGCTGTCCTTGTGGTGTTCCGACGGATTCAGGATGGAACTGGATTCCGAATGTCGGATGTGTCTTGTGCTCGAGCGCCATGATCGTCCGGTCATCCGTTTCTGCTGTGATGACGAGCTTCGTCGGTAAGTCGTTTCGAGCGACGATCAGCGAATGATAGCGCATGACCTCTAACGTTTCCGTCATGTCGTCGAAGAGTTGTCCCGATTGTCGAATCATCGATGTCTTCCCGTGCATGATGACTGGTGCTTCGACGACGCGTCCCCCGAATGCTTCGCCGATTGCCTGATGTCCGAGACAGACACCGAGAATCGGTACTTGCCCCGAGAATTGACGAATCAGATCGATGCAGATGCCAGCATCAGCCGGACGGCCAGGACCGGGTGAGAGGATGATACCGTCCGGTTTCATCTCGCGTAGTTCTTCGATGCTGACCGCATCGTTTCGAATGACGTGAACGTCCGTATAAACGGATGCGTATTGGTATAGGTTATAGGTAAAGGAATCATAATTATCAATTAGGACGATCATTTCCAAACCTCCAGTAGTGATTTCGCTTTGTGTAACGTCTCCTGGTACTCAAGTCGTGGAATCGAGTCGTAGACGATACCAGCCCCTGCTTGAACAGAAGCGACACCATCCTTGATCACCATCGTCCGGATAGCGAGAGCAAAATCCATATTCCCCCGAATGTCGAAATAGCCAACAGCTCCAGCGTATACTTCTCGTTTGACCTGTTCGTACTGGTCAATCAACTGCATCGCTCGAATTTTCGGAGCTCCTGTGACCGTCCCAGCCGGTAGACAAGAGACAAGTGCGTCTGCTCCAGTCTTCCCGTCTGCTAACGTCCCTTCAACGACGGAGACGAGGTGCATGACGTTCTTGAATCGTTCGATTTGCATGAAGCGTGTCACTTCGACGGTACCAATCTGACAAATCCGTCCTAAGTCGTTGCGTCCAAGATCGACGAGCATCCGGTGCTCTGCCCGTTCCTTTTCATCGTGAAGCAACTCTTCTGCTAGCCGTTCATCTTCCTCTGTCGTCTTTCCCCGGCGACGTGTGCCGGCAATCGGATTCGTCGTCACTCGATCCCCTTTGACTTGGACCAAACTTTCCGGGGAGGCCCCAAGTATGATTGCTTCGCCTAAGTCGATATAAAAGAGATAGGGACTCGGATTATCCTTGCGGAGCTTCCGGTAAAACTGGAATGGGTCACCCGTAAACGTCGCATCGAGGCGTTGCGAGAGAACCAGTTGGAAGACGTCTCCTTGGCGAATATGTGTCTTCGCTTGCTCAACTAGCCCTTCAAACATCTCTTGATCCATCAATGGTTCATAGATGACATCCTGGAGTGGTCGCTCGATATCCGTTCGTTCTCGCGGTTGCTCGAGTTGCGCTTTTCGTTCTGCTAAACGTTGACGAAGGACGTCACGATCAGTGATGCCGCCAAGTGACGTTTGAATCAAATGAACACGATGTTCGAGATGATCGAACAGGATGATTTGGTCGTAGACGGCGAGCAGCGCGTCCGGTAATTGGCGCGTTCGTCTCGGAATCGCTCCGAGTGTCTCATACGCCCGCATCATATCGTATCCGACATATCCGATCCCGCCTGCTAAAAACGGAAGATCTTCTTCGACGCCCTCCCGGAGGATCATTTGTTGCATCAGCCGTACTGGATCACCTGTTTCTTGTGTCAATCGACCTGTCTTCAACTGTTCCCGTGTCACGGTTCGTCCTTCTGCGCGGATCATTTCCACCGGATCGACACCGATGATCGAATACCGTCCATGATCCGTATGCGCTGAACTTTCAAGCAAGCATTTCTGTGTTCCACTCAGTTGTTGGAAAATCATGATTGGCGTCATCTCGTCGCCGTTTAGTTCAAGTTGTTCGATGATAAGTGTGTCTGTCTGAACCATCCCTGTTCGCCTCCTAGAATAAAAAAAGTCCCCCACACAGCTATGCTGTATGGAGGACGATGATCTCGCGGTGCCACCTCTCGATTGGAACGGTTCGACCGTTCCCACTCTGTCTGATGCGTCTAAATAAGAGACATCATAGCCTACGATAACGGGGGCATCCGTCGTGACATACTTCTTCGTTCAGCCACGCTCTCATGAGACCATTCACGAAACCTCGCCGTACGGAAGTCGCACCATTCTTCCGCTCTCTGAAACGCCGATGTTGTCTCGCTACTTAACTCACTCTACGATTTATTCGATTCGATTGTATACGAAAAGGGTCTTCTCGCCCATTCATGTAGAACATGAAGGACGGGAAGACCCGCGGTACCACCTTCGTTGACGATGCTGACACCGTCCCCTTTGAAACGAACCGGACCGTTGTCCTGATTCGTCGACCCCGATAACGGGAGGAACCCGTCAGAGCCTACTACCCATTGAAGGGATTCGGTCTGAAGCTCAGAAGACCATTCGCTTGTTGCCCGATACTGATTCGCACCACCCATCAGCTCTCTTGAATCGTTTCACAAGTTACTTCTCTTCGTCTTTGCTATCGTGTGTTGAATTGTTTCTTATATTACGATGCTTCTACTTCCCTGTCAACTGGAAAATCTCAGTATAAGGAAAGTTGGTTTGGATCGATGGATTCGAGCGCTTGTTTGACAGTTTGTAGGAACTGTCCGGCGACGAGTCCGTCGAGCACCCGGTGATCGATCGACATACAGAGGTTGACCATGTCGCGTGCTGCGAACATGCCGTTCACCCAAACTGGACGTTTGACGATTGATTCAACGGATAGAATCGCCGCCTGCGGGAAGTTAAGGATCGGTGCTGATTGGATTGAACCGAATGAGCCCGTATTGTTGACCGTAAACGTCCCGCCCTGCATCTCTGCAGACGACAACGTGCCGGCTTGTGCCCGTTTCCCGAAGTCATCAATCGCGCGTGCGATCCCTTTGATGCTTAGTTCATCCGCATTCTTGACAACTGGTACGAACAGAGCGTCCTGTGTCGCGACAGCAAGTGATAGATTGATCGCTTTCTTTTGAATGATCTTATCTCCCGCCCATGTCGAGTTCATGATCGGATGTTTCTTCAATCCTTCGACCGTCGCCTTCATGAAGAACGGCAAGAACGTCAATTTGACCCCTTCTTGTTTGAAGAACGCATCTTTATGACGATTACGTGCTTCGACCAAGTTCGTGACATCGACTTCAATCATCAACCAGGCGTGTGGCGCTTCGTGTTTCGCGCGAACCATGTTCGAAGCGATTGCTTGACGTACGCCGGCAGTTGGAATCTCGATGTCGCCTGTTTCAGTCGCTTGTGGTGCGCTGACCGGACGTTTTGGTGCGGATGGCGCTTCTGTTGGAGGCGCTACCGGAGCCATTTTCGCTTCCGGTTTTGGTTCAGTTGTTTGTGGTGTAGGAACAGCGCCGGACTCAATCAGTTTCAACAAATCTTTCCGAGTAATCCGCCCGCCGGCTCCTGTACCCGTCACTTGTTCGAGATCGATGCCATGCTCACCCGATAGTTTCAAGACTGCTGGTGAATAGCGCTTTTTCATCGAAGTATCAGCCGTCGTTGTCTCTTCGACAGCCGGTACTTCTTGTTCAGTCGCAGCGACTTCCGTTGATCCCCCGTTGACTTGCATCGTGACGATTGCGTCACCGACTTGCAACGTATCGCCTTCTTCTGCAAGAAGTTTTTCGATCACACCATCAAACGAAGATGGGACTTCTGCCGTTACTTTATCAGTAATGACTTCTGCAATCGGATCATATTTTTTGACAGTGTCACCTGGTTTGACCAGCCACATCGAAATCGTTCCTTCAGTAACGCTTTCCCCGAGTTGTGGCATCGTAAGTGTTTCAGTCTTCATCGGTCAGTTCCCCCTTAGTATGCGTGTAACGTCCGGATTTTATCTTCAATTTTCTCACTTGAGATGTTGAAGAACTTCTCCATCGTCGGAGCGTATGGCATCGCTGGTACGTCTGGACCACAGAGTCGTTCGATTGGTGCATCAAGATCGAACAAGGCTACTTCTGCAATGATCGCCGATACTTCACTCATGACGCTACCTTCTTTATTATCTTCCGTGACGAGCAAGACTTTCCCCGTCTTTTTCGCTGCTTCGACGACTGCTTCGCGGTCGATTGGATAAACAGTCCGCAAGTCAAGGATGTGAACATCGATTCCGTCTTTTTCAAGACGTGTTGCCGCCTCGAGTGCCATATGGACACACAGTCCGTAGGTAATAATCGTCACGTCTTCGCCCTCACGCTTGACGTCTGCTTTACCGATTTCAACCGTATAATCGCCTTCAGGGACATCTCCCTTCAATAGACGATAGCCCCGTTTATGCTCGAAGAACAAGACCGGGTCATTCGAACGAATGGCTGCCTTTAGCAATCCTTTCGCATCGTATGGATTAGACGGGATGACGATCTTCAGACCTGGCGTCGAGTTGAACATCGCCTCGACCGATTGGGAATGATAGAGCGCCCCGTGAATACCACCACCGAACGGTGCGCGGATGACGATCGGACACGTCCAGTCATTGTTCGAACGGTATCGAATCTTTGCTGCTTCACTGACGATTTGGTTGACCGCTGGCATGATGAAATCAGCGAATTGCATTTCAGCAATTGGACGCATACCGTACATCGCAGCTCCGATTCCGACACCAGCAATCGCACTCTCAGCGAGTGGTGCATCGATGACACGTTCTTCTCCGAATTGTTCAAGCAACCCTTGTGTCGCCCGGAAAACACCACCACGGACACCGACATCTTCGCCGAGGATGAAGACGGACTCGTCGCGCTCCATCTCTTCTTTGATTGCACTATTGATCGCTTCGATTAAACTTAACGTCGTCATTTCGTTTCCTCCTCGTCGTACACGTAACGTAATGCATTTTCTGGTGCATCGTAAGCCGCTGCTTCAGCATACGCCGTTGCTTCATCGACTTCTTTCTCCATCGCTTGTTCGATTTCAGTCGCTGTTTCTTCCGTCAAGACACCCATTTCAATCAGACGCGCACGGAAGAGTTTGATTCCGTCACGTGCTTTTAAGGCATCGAGTTCTTCAGCAGAACGGTATGATTTATCGTCATCATCGGATGAGTGTGGCACGAGACGTTCGACTTCAACTTCGATTAAGGTTGGACCTTCTCCCCGTAATCCACGTTCGCGTGCTTCTTTGACGACTTTGAAGACAGCAAGTGGATCAATACCGTCCACTGTATATCCTGGCATACCATAGCCAATCGCCCGGTCAGCAACGTGTTTAGCTGACAGCTGTTTCGAAAGTGGTGTCGAAATCGCGTATTTATTGTTTTCACAGAACAAGATGACAGGAAGCTTATGAATTCCGGCAAAGTTTGCTCCTTCATGGAAATCACCTTGGTTTGAAGAACCTTCACCGAACGAGACGTAAGCAACGAGTGGCTCCTTACGCATCTTCGCAGCCAGTGCAATCCCAACAGCATGTGGTACTTGCGTCGTAACCGGACTTGAACCTGTCACGATGTTCAAGGCACGTGAACCGTAGTGTCCTGGCATTTGGCGACCACCTGAGTTCGGATCTTCTGCTTTGGCGAATGCCGATAGCATGATATCGCGTGACGTTTGACCGAAGTGCAAGACGACACCTAAATCACGGTAATACGGCAAAATGTAATCTGTTCCTTTTTCGAGTGCGAACGCTGCACCGACTTGAGCCGCTTCTTGTCCTTGACACGAGACGAGGAAGGGAATTTTACCTGCTCGGTTCAACTTCCACATCCGTTCATCGATTTTCCGCGCACGGACCATCGTTTCGAACATGTGAATCGCGTCTTGTTCCGTTAATCCGAGTTCTACCAATTCTTTGAATTCTATCTTTTCCATCCGTAATTCCTCCTTAGGCGTGAACCGCAAGTCCGTCGACTGCAAGTGCTGCTTCTCCAAATGCTTCTGATAAGGCCGGGTGCGGATGCACGAGCTGTCCGACTTCCCATGCCGTTGCATTGAGTACGAGCGCTAACCCACCTTCACTAATCAGTTCCGTTGCTTTTGGTCCGACGATGTGAACGCCGACGAGATCATCTGTCTTCGCATCCGAGACAAGCTTGATGAAGCCTGCTGCTTCTCCTTCAATCCGCGCTTTTCCTAACCCATTGAACGAGAAGCTCCCGACCTTAACGTCCATTCCGGCACGTTTCGCTTCGTCTTCCGTTAAACCGACCGATGCCGCTTCCGGTACGCTGTAGATACAACGTGGTACGAACGCATATTCAAGTGGTGTCGTCGTTCCGTTTACGATCGCCTCGACTGCTTTGACGCCTTCTGCTGACGCGACGTGCGCGAGTTGCAAGCGACCGATGACATCGCCGATTGCATAGATATGTTGATCCTTCGTCCGGAAATGGTCATCCACTTGGATGAAGCCATTTTCGACGACGATATTTGTGTTTTCGATTCCGATACCTTCGACATTCGCCATCCGACCGATGGCGACGAGCAACTTATCCGCTTCAAGCGTCGTCTGTTCTCCGTTACGGTCGATCGCGATCGATACGCCGTCTTCTGACATACGGAACGTATCACTTTGTGCAGCTGCGCCCGTATGAATCTTGACGCCCCGCTTTTTTAATTGGCGGGCGACTTCACGACTGACTGCCGCATCTTCTGTCGGTAAAATCCGGTCGCTGAATTCAACGACCGTTACTGCGACGTCAAAATCTGTCAACATCGATGCCCATTCGACACCGATGACGCCGCCGCCGATGATGACGATTGATTTTGGCAAATCTGCCATATCGAGCGCATCATCCGAACTGAGGATATACTCTGAATCAAAAGCAAGACCGTTCAGTGGACGTGGACGTGATCCTGTAGCGACGATCAATTGGCGTGGAAGAATCAACTCGCCTTCGCCTTCTTCCGGCTCGACACTGATTGTTCCGGGCATCGGTGAAAAGATACTTGGTCCAAGAATCGAACCCCGACCATGAAAGACTTCAATCTTTCCTTTTTTCATCAGGTGCTGAATGCCTGCCTCTAATCCATCTACGATCTCTTGTTTACGTTGTTTGACCTGTTCGAATCGTAAAAACGATTCCGGTACGTCCACGCCATATGTAGTAGCGTGTTTGACCGTCTGATAGACTGCTGCTGATTTCAAAAAGGCTTTAGAGGGGATGCAGCCACGATGTAAGCATGTCCCGCCTAATTTTCCTTGTTCTACGATTGCTACCGACTTCCCGGCTTGTGCTGCACGGATCGCGGCGACATATCCACCGGGTCCTCCACCTAGGACAACGACGTCGAATTCTCTAGCCATGTTGGTTCGCCTCCATATTCCTTAACTTCCTCTTCCCCACGTAATACACGCAACACTCCTTCTGCGAGCGCCTGCAACTCATCTTCACCAGGACTACGCACGACTTGACCAAGGTGGGCGACGCGTTCTTCGATCACACGCGTCAACCGATCACTATAAGCAAGTCCGCCTGTTAGAATGATCGCGTCGATCTGACCGAACAAGACAGCACTTTGACCTGCGATTTCTTTCGCGATCCGGTATGCCATCGCGTCATATAACAATGCCGCTTTTTCATCGCCTTCTTCAATCCGGCGCTCGATCTCAACCGCGTCAAACGTACCTAAGTGCGCAACAAGTCCGCCTGATCCAACGACCAGACGCTTCATCTCTTTAAGTTTATACTTGGTACTATAACATAGTTCTACTAGTTGACCAACAGGTAGCGACCCGCTTCGTTCTGGCGAAAACGGTCCTTCTCCATCGAGTCCATTGTTGACATCGATAACACGCCCCTCATGGTGTACGCCGACTGTAATGCCGCCACCCATGTGTGCAATGATCAGGCGCAGTTCCTCGTATGGACGTCCGATTTCCTTCGCGTACCGTTTCGCAACAGCTTTCTGATTCAAGGCATGGAAAATACTTTTTCGTTCAAGTTCAGGTAAGCCTGTAATACGCGCAATCGGTTCTAGTTCGTCAACGACAACCGGATCAACGATAAATGATGGGATGTCGAGTGTCCGAGCAATCTCATCCGCAAGGAGTCCACCGAGGTTCGATGCATGAACGCCAAAAATACCGCTGAGTAAGTCTTCTCGCATTTCTCTGTTGACCGCATACGTACCGCTGACAAGCGGTCGGAGTAACCCACCACGACCCACGACTGTAGTAAGCGCTTTCAAATCAATCTGTTCTTCAGCTAACACTTCGAGTACTACATGACGACGCATCTCCAGCTGCGCTGGAAGCGGTCCTCTGACCGCTTCAGCTGGATGGCGTAACGTCTTCGTGAACACCGGGTTTGATCCTTCGAAGATACCGATCTTCGTCGACGTCGAACCGGGATTGATCGTCAAAATACGTTCGCTCATGGATATCCTCCTCTGATCAGCCACGTGATCCTAGAATGTTTTTATCACGACGCAAGAATTGGCTGCGAGCACTGCGCATCGTTGCGATACGCTCTTCTGCCATTTTCTCAGCCGCACGATATGTCGGTAAATGATCGCGTTTTGCGATTTCAAATACTTTCGTGACCGCATCGTAGACGAGTTCAACTTTTTTCATGGCACGATCACGGTTGTATCCGTCGAGTTCATCGGCAACGTTGATGACACCACCCGCATTGATGACGAAGTCGGGTACGTATAAGATATCGCGTTCTTCGAGCATGTCACCATGACGGTCTTCTTTGAGTTGGTTATTTGTTGCACCAGCGATGATTTTGGCTTTCAATTGTGGAATCGTTTCATCGTTTAATGTCGCACCGAGGGCACATGGCGCAAAGATGTCCGCTTCGACGCTATAAATGTCTTCTGGTGCGACGATCAAGGCACCGAATGCTTCTTCTGCACGTTGCAGTGCTTCTTGATTGATGTCCGTGACGATCAGTTTCGCCCCTTCTTCATGCAAATGACGGCATAGATTGAAGGCAACGTTACCGACACCTTGGATCGCAATCGTTTTTCCACCAAGTGAATCTGTTCCGTACACTTCTTTTGCTGCTGCTTTCATACCACGGTAGACACCGTATGCCGTAACTGGTGATGGGTTACCACTTGATCCGAATGCTGGGCTGACACCAGTGACGAAGTCCGTCTCCATATGGATGTAATCCATGTCTGCAACCGTCGTATTGACATCTTCTGCTGTAATATAACGACCGTTCAGTGACTGGACGTAACGTCCGAATGCCCGGAAGAGTGCTTCTGATTTTTGTGTCTTCGCATCGCCGATGATGACAGCTTTGCCACCACCAAGGTTCAAACCAGCGGCTGCATTCTTATACGTCATCCCTTTTGATAAACGAAGCGCATCAATCAATGCTTCTTCATCTGATGCATAATTCCACATACGAAGTCCACCGAGTGCCGGTCCGAGTGTCGTGTCATGAATCGCGATGATTGCTTTTAATCCAGATACTTTATCGTGGCAAAAAACGACTTGTTCGTAATCTTCCATCTCCATTGTTTCAAAGATACTGAAGCGTGATTCTACATTTGTTTCGACCATTTTAAGTTCCTCCTCAGATTGTTTGTTTTACTTTTTTCGTCTGTTGAGCATTTAATAGCGCAAAGGCTAGTGAGTACATTTTTGCTTCTGCTGTATCGGCGCGGCTTGTCAATACAACTGGAGCCCGTGCTCCAACGAGAATCGCCGCCACCGAGGCATGTGCGAAATACATGAGCGATTTGTAGATGACGTTCCCGACTTCGATTTGCGGAACGACGAGTAAATCCGCCTGCCCTGCTACGTCTCCCGTCAAGCCTTTTTGCTGGGCAGCGGCGAGATTCACGGCATTGTCGAGCGCGAGTGGTCCGTCTACAAGGCAATCCTTGATTTGACCACGTCGGTTCATTTGCGTCAGTAGGGCAGCGTCTATCGTTGCCTGCATCGTCGGATTGACGACTTCGACAGCTGCTAAGACTGCGACTTTCGGTAATCCGTACCCTAGCGCTCGTAAGGCGGAGACACCGTTTTCGATAATTTTTACCTTATCTTCGAGTGACGGTTGGATATGAATCGCTGCATCGGTCAATCCGATCGCTGATTCACGCCCTGGTACTTCGAACAACGCGACATGCGACAGGACATTCCCTGAACGCAGACCCGTTTCTTTGTTCAAGACAGCTTTCATGAACGTCGCTGTCGGAACAAGACCTTTCATCAAGACGCTCGCATCCCCTTTACGAACGGCATGAGCAGCACGTTCTGCCGCTTCTTGTGATGAAGAGGTGTGAGTAATCACGAACTGCGACTCTCGTAATGTCCGTTTTTGAATCATCTGCTGAATCCGTGTCGCATCCCCGAACAAATGAAAACGCGCTAAATCGTTTTCAATTGCTAATGCGACAGCATCCATCACTTCTTCGTCATCCGCAGCTGCAATCGCAACGACGGAATCTTCGAGTCGAGCTGCTTGCTCGACCATTTCACTGAATCTCACTGTATTCCCCCCTTACCTGTCATACATAATTAGTAATAGCAATTTTCGTGCCAATTCAAAAGAGACGGTAGGATAAGCAAGAACGTCTTTAATTTTGCACGCTTTTGCATTTTTTGCAATATATTGCACGCAAAAATTTGCGTTTCATGAATAAATGTTAAATCGTTCCACTTTGTAATAAAGTGCCCGAAGAGAAATCCCAAGTTGTTTTGCGGCTTCTGTTTTGTTGCCGTTAAAAGCAGTAAGCGCTTCCCGGATCAACCGTTCTTCGACGTGAGACATCTCGTCGGATAAATGTTTGATTTCCTTTTTCTGTCTCGTCGTGACTTTTGTTGTTTGTGGCACGACAAGTTGAAGATGTCCTTTTCGTAACACCGTTTCTGTTTTATCCGTAAAAATCAACGCGCGACCGATGACATTTTCAAGCTCGCGGACATTTCCTTTCCACGGTTGCTTCTTCATTGCTTCGAGTACATCATCCGATATCCGTCCGACCGATCGTCCATAACTTTGATTCAATTTACGGAGTAAATGTAAGGTTAATGGTACGATATCATCCGGTCTCTCACGTAGTGCCGGTATGTGAATCGGTAAACGATTGATCCGGTAGTAGAGATCCTCTCGGAACTCATTCATGATGATTTTTTGCTCTAGATTCGCATTCGTCGCCGCGATGATCCGGACATCGACTGGAATTGCCTTTGTGCCACCGACACGAACGACTTCATTCTCTTGTAGCACCCGTAACAGTTTGGCTTGGACATCAAGTGGCAGCTCGCCGATCTCATCTAAAAACAGCGACCCTCCGTGTGCTTCTTCGAAGTATCCCGTCTTGCCGCCACGCCGTGCTCCTGAAAATGCGCCTTCCTCGTAACCGAATAGTTCACTTTCGAGTAACGTCGGTGCAATCGCCGCACAATTGACACGGACGAATTGTTCGTATTTACGTTCGCTCGCTGCATGGATCGCATGTGCGAACAGTTCTTTACCGGTTCCGGATTCACCGCGAATCAAGACGTTGACTGGCATCGTTGCCGCAAGCTTCGCTTGATCGACGACGAAGCGCATTGCTTCACTCTCGGCGATGATATCATCGAATGTATATTTAGCTTCGAGTGTCCGGATTTTTTGTCGCGCTGCCTTTAATTCTTTTGCTAGAGCCTTCATTTCCGAAATATCTCGAATGACCCCAACGGAACCGCGGACTTGTCCATCGACGATGACAGGTGCCGCGTTGACGATGATATCGCGTTGATCTTGTCCGATCTTCATACGAACATCTCGCACGTTCTCGCCCGTATTCAAGACTTTCAAATGAACGGATTCCTGCATTCCGATATCGGCACTTGCCGGTTTTCCGACGACGTCTCGCTCCGTGAAACCGGTCATGCGCGTATACGCTGGATTGATCAGCATCGTCTGTCCGTCTTGATCGGCGACGGAAATCGCTTCGCTCGTACAATGAATGATTGCTTCGAGCATTTTCTCTTTTTCAGTCAGACGCTCAAGTAATACTCTGACGAATTCACCCGGTAAGACCGCCGCTCCCGGAAAATCATGGATTAATTGTTCGAGTACGCCACTTTCTCCCGTAGCGTCAATGATGAAATCGACGTCTGCTCCTTCGAATGCTGCCCAGTTCGTTTCGATCCGAATGTCCGCGCGCCGTGCAAGCGCTACCCCAGGCGCCTCCATGTTTGGATCAACAAGACCAATGACCGTTAATAGTGGTGAACGTTGAAATGCGTGCAAGACCTCTGTTCCCCCTTGACCTGCTCCGACGACGAGTAGATGATGCATATAAATTCCCCCTTTGAAACTGCTTACATTTCTATCCTACTCGGAATAAAAAAGGGAAGCAAACCCGATTCGCAGAACGGTCGATTTTTTGATACAATACGCTTGGAAAGGAGTGGTGTCCTATGCGTATCATTGGTTTGCTCTCATTATTAATCCCTGGCATCATCGGCGCGATTGGTATTAAGCTCATGCGCGACAGTGTCTTTCTAATTGCGCAAGTGCCGTTTAAATACTTAGGCGATGCGGCTTACGTATATGTATTGCAAGGTCTCGTTGGGTTGATTCTTGCGATGGGTGGTATTGGATTTGTCGCAGGATATGTCTTTTATCGCGATCGAAAACGTGGAAAAGTCTCTGACCGCTATCAAAAAAAATAAACACAGAAAAAGGTCCCCATCTCTTGAACTCATTTCAAGCGCGGGACCTTTTACTCGTATAAAATTGGTTTCACTTACGGATGAACTCCTCTCATAGTTAGAACTATTCGTGTACTCCAAAACCTTAGGTGTTCCTCTTAATGAAGAGGTGGAAAGAAATCAGATCTGGCTATCGAGCTAACGATAGAATGGTATTTCAGTTCCATCATCTGACTGTACTCGGGACCTAGGTGGAGCGTAATGTCATCCGCTTGAAGCAGTCAAACATTCGGTTGCTAACAATCACTGCTAGACAACACTCCTTTTCACGAACTGTACTTTTCATCTTAGACGATCCGTTACCTTCCACTTTTCCCTAGCTTCGAAATCATGGAAGCTCCCATTCATTCGAGATATCCCATCTAGAATGAACAAGATACCTTGGTACGACTTCTACCAAGAGAATGTCGTCCGGCATTCTTGAGCCATTTACAGTTGGCGTTCTGAGATGATATTCATCAACGGGATTTCCGGAGTCCTCGCCGACTCGACGTTCATCTGACGTCTTGCCAAATCATTTGGTACCTTTATTATAACGAACATTTCAGTTTATGCAATATTTATTTGCAATCGCTTTTATTTTTTTGACCTCTACCGTATGCTGTAGAAAGAGTGCATTCGAAAGGAGATCTTGTATGCGAAAAATCATCGCATTCGAACATCTATCTTTAGATGGTGTCGTTCAAGCACCGAGTGGAAAGGAGGAGGATGTAAGCAACGATTTCGAACATGGTGGCTGGACCGTTCCGTTTCAACATCCTGAGATCGGTCAAGTCATTCGCGGATGGATGCATGAGGACTGCTCTTTGTTGCTCGGTCGAGCGACTTACGAACAATGGGCAAGTTATTGGCTACTCCACTCAGATGTCTGGCCGGTTGCCGATCATGCCATGAAGTATGTCGCCACGCGTCATGCACTACCTGTCCTTTGGCAGCCGACAACTTGTTTGAAGCATCCGACTTCTGAACTAAAGCTTTTGAAACAATAGGATGGCCCACCGTTTCATATCTGGGGCAGTAGTGAACTCGTTCATACACTTTATCAAGCGGATTTGATCGATGAGCTTCGATTGATCCATTATCCTGTCATCATCGGTTCCGGCAAGCGTCTCTTTCCCGATCAAAGAATGGTTCCCCTCACTTGGAACGTCATAGAACAACACACGTTTGATAACGGAGTGTCAATCATTCGCTATGAACGAAATAAGAATCAAATATAAACCGTTTATTGTATAGATACTTCCTTTTACCAGAAAGAAAGAGGAAAGAAGCGTAGCGATTCGAGATGGACAAAAAAAGTGCAATCTTTCTCGTCAAGAGAAAAACTGCACTTTGTCTTCAGTCTGGCACCGTTTATGAATTAGACGGTATATGGCTTCAACCGGATTGTTCTTGATTCATATGACTCGATACATACGAGATGAATTCCGAGTTCTTTGGACTCTTCTCCTGTTCGATCCGACCGTTGAACAACTCGTGTTGCTGCATTCCTTCGTTCCAGGCGGACTTGATGGCATGACGCATCGCTCGTTCGACGCGAGAGGCTGTTGTTTGATGTTTTTTCGCAATCGTCGGATAGAGTTCCTTTGTGATCAATCCGAGTAGGTCTTCCCGTTCAAGCACCATTAAGACAGCGTCTTTTAAATACGTAAACCCTTTGATATGCGGAGCGATTCCCACTTCTCGAAGTGTCGAGCCGACTTTTAGATCAATCGTTTCGATCGCCGGAGCTTGTCCTTGATTCGTCACGAGACGAATTTTTTGAACGAGCTGATCCATGCTGAACGGTTTAAGTAAGAAGTATGATGCTCCAAGGGTGACCGCCTGTTGTGAGACCTCGTCCTTACCGAAAGCACTCAACATGATGACAGCAGGATTCTTCTTTTCTTTCATCAATTCTTCGAGCACACCAAGCCCATCTAAATGAGGCATGATGATGTCGAGGAGCAATACATCCACCTCATGTTCTTTCATGCGTTCGAGACAACTCTCGCCATTGTAGGCGACGCAAACGACTTCCATGTCTTCTTGCGCAGAGATATGCTGGCGAATCAGTTCGACCATTTCGCGATTATCATCTGCTATCCCGACTTTAATCAATCCTTACACCCCATTTTTAAGCGATTCTTTCATCGTCTTCGCCTGATCCATCAATTCCTCGGCATGCCGTAATGTCAAATCTGTCATATGGGCACCGGAAATCATCCGTCCAAGTTCGTTCCCTCGATCTGCTTGAGACAAGACGTTGACTTGGGTCGTCGTACGATCCGTCTCCTCAATCTTTCGAATATAGAGATGTTGATCCGCCATCGAAGCGACTTGTGGTAAGTGCGTAATACAAAGCACTTGTCCGTCTACCGACAAACGATAGATTTTTTCAGCCATCGCTTGTGCAACACGACCCGAGACACCCGTATCAACTTCATCGAATATGATTGAGGCGACTCCGACCGAGCGCGAGAAGATTGACTTCAGTCCGAGCATGATACGAGATAATTCCCCACCCGACGCAACTTTTCCGAGCGACTTAAATGGCTCTCCCGCATTCGTCATGATGAAGAATTCCACATGATCGATCCCGTTCTTGCGTAGCATCGGTGTCTTTCCGTCTTGAAGAAAACGAATTTCAAACCGCGCCTTCTCCATGTATAGCTCATGTAACTCCAAATGAATCGCTTCACTTAATTGAACTGCCGCTTTGCGACGCTGTTGTGAGAGTCGACCTCCAATTTCAAACAATTCGCTTTCGAGCTGTTCGACTTCGGTTTTTAAGCGTTCAATTCGTTCATCTCGATTTGTCATCGTATCAAGTTCAATCCGAATTTTCTCACCGTAAGCAATGACTTCCTCAATCGTCGCCCCATATTTTCGTTTCAGCTGTTGGAAGACGGACAAACGTTGTTCGATCTCATCGAGTCGATTGGAATCGAACTCAAGTGTTTCGAGTTGATCTCGAATCGCATAACCGACTTCTTCTAGTCCATAAAAGGCGCTTGCGATCGCGTCACTTTGCTGAGAAAACTGTTCGTCGATGCTTGATGCTTGTTGTAGTTCACGCATCGCGTCTCCAACGGAATCGATGCCGCGCATCTCATCGTGTAAGGCGTCATAGGCTGTCTTCAACGACGCATATAACTTCTCGAAGTTCGCAAGACGATTTCGCTCGACGAGTAACTCATCTTCCTCATGTGCTCGAAGTTTTGCGCCCTCGATCTCTTCGGTCTGAAACGATAACAAATCGATCCGTTGGGCGAGTTCTTGCTCGCTTTGTGCGAGCGATTGTAGCGCTGTCCGTTTTTCTTCATACGTTTGATAACCGGACTGATAGGCTTGAAGGAGTGGCGCGATCGCCTCTTGCGCGAAGTCATCGAGAATCGCTTGATGGTACGTACTGTCCATTAAATGCTGATGTTCATGTTGCCCGTGCATATCGACGAGGACACGTCCGAACTCACGTAAAATCGTCAGTGTGACCAGCTTATTGTTGACGCGACAGACACTTTTTCCTGTCGCGAAAAGATCACGTCGCAAGATGATCAATCCGTCTTCGATATCGATGCCATACTCTTCTGCAAGATCATAGACGAGATGATCGTCTTCAATCAGAAACAATCCTTCTAGTTCCGCCCGATCTTCCCCGTATCGAACGAATTCCGCGGATCCACGTCCACCAATTAATAATCCGATCGCATCGAGAACGATCGATTTACCGGCACCTGTTTCCCCAGTCAAGACGGTCATTCCTTTTTTAAAGTCGATCTGTAGCTCGTCAATGATCGCAAATTGTTTGATCGATAATTCAGCTAGCATCCTGTCAACTCCTTACAGCATTTCTAAAATTCGTTCCGTCACTTCTTTCGCTTGTTCCTCACTTCGTGCAATCAATAGGATCGTATCGTCCCCACACACCGTTCCAAGCAGTTCGCTCCAGCTCAAATGATCTAGTAAGACAGCGACTGCATTCGCATTTCCCGGCAGGACATGCATGACAATCAGATTTTGCGCAGAATCAATCGAGATGAAGCTATCTCCGAGCAGACGCCGCAATTTCCCGAGTGGGTTGAAGCGTTGGTCGGCGGGTAAGCTATATTTATAACGTCCATCATTCAACGGGACCTTCACGAGATGGAGTTCCTTGATATCTCGTGATACCGTTGCCTGTGTCACCTTATATCCTGCATTCCGTAATTCCTCTACCAATTCATCCTGGGTTTCTACTTCTGATTGGGTGATGATCTCCCGAATCTTAATCAACCGTTGCCCCTTTGTCATTCCTGCACCTCACAGTATTCTTCGATGTTACTATTGTAATCCAATAAATCATCAAAAGTCCACGTTTCCCATTTTATTATCCGGTTTTCATCTTGTCACACAACAAGGAAGACGGACCCATGAACCGGATCCGTCTTCCTTATCATCTTTTCGTTTAAAGACTAGCATGCGCTAGCTTGACCGTCTCCGCCGCATGAACGGACGGATCAAGCCCTGGTTGACCAAGGCGTGCATGCAACAAGAACTCAATGTTGCCCTCTCCACCGGTAATCGGAGAATAGTCGAGCTGCTTGACATAGAACCCTTGTTGAATGAAGAATTCGATCATCTCATCGAGAACTCGGACATGAATCCGCTCGTCACGCACGATGCCTTTTTTACCGATATCCTCACGACCTGCTTCGAATTGCGGTTTGACGAGCGCCATGACGTCTCCTCCTTCAACGAGGATCATCTTCAATGGCGGAAGCATCAAACGTAATGAAATGAACGAGACATCGATCGTCGCAAACTGCGGCGCGACAGGGAACATGTCTGGTGTCGCATGCCGGAAGTTCGTTTTTTCCATCACCGTCACGCGGTCATCCGAGCGAAGCTTCCAGTCCAGCTGATTGGAACCGACATCAAGTGCATACATATGTGCTGCTCCATTTTGTAAGGAGCAGTCGGTAAAACCACCTGTCGACGATCCGATATCAAGACCTGTTTTACCCGTGACATCAAAATCGAATACTTGAAGTGCCTTTTCCATCTTAAAGCCACCACGCCCCACATAAGGCATCAACTGACCTTTTACGTGCAAATCGATATCGGACTTAACCTTTTCACCGGCCTTCTCCAATCGTTCCGTGCCACTAAAGACGAGTCCAGCCATGATCGACCGTTTCGCTTTTTCACGCGTTTCAAACAAACCGCGCTCGACGAGAAGAACGTCGAGGCGGATTTTCTTTACATTTTCCATGAATCTTCACACACTCTGTTTCTTTCCTTGATTGACGAAAGCGCGTACTTCTTCTGCGATTTGTCCAGGTAATAGTCCAATTTCTTCCAGTAACTCATTCACACCGCCGTGCTCGATATACCAATCCGGAATACCGAAGCGTTTGACGCGTGGGAATGCTTCCTGCTCATTCGCATGCTCAAGGACAGCTGATCCGAATCCACCTTTTAGGACGGCTTCTTCCAGTGTCACAAGCGGAATTCCCTCTGCGTAAAGAGCGTTCAGCATCTTCTCATCAAGCGGTTTGATCGTCCGGGCATTGATGATACGAACTGATAATTCGCCTGCTAAGAGATCCGCGATTTTGAGCGCGTCTTGCACTTGTGGTCCGAATGCAAGGATGGCGACATCTGTTCCTTCACGTTCAACTTCCCACGTATCGAGCGAAATTTCATGCAATGTCTCATCCATTGGTACACCAAGTCCTTCGCCACGCGGGAAACGAACGGCGATTGGTCCTTCGTATTTAACAGCTGAATAGAGCAAGTGCTGTAGTTCATTCTCATCCTTTGCCATGACGATTCGAATATTCGGCACGTGGCGCATGAAAGCAATATCGAAGACCCCTTGGTGTGTCTCTCCATCTGCTCCAACAAGACCTGATCGGTCAATCGTAAACGTTACGTCCAGATTTTGACGCGCCACGTCATGCACGAGTTGATCGTATGCGCGCTGGAAGAACGTCGAGTAGATTGATACAACGGGTTTCATGCCTTGCGTCGCTTGACCAGCTGCGAACGTAACAGCATGTTGTTCCGCGATCCCAACGTCAAACATCCGCTCTGGGAATTCTTTTTCAAAACAATCAAGTTTTGAGCCAACACTCATCGCTGGTGTGATCAACGTCAGCTTTTCATCGTCGCGTGCCATCTTCGTCAAGGTATCCGCTACCGTAAAGGAATAACTTGGTGCTTTTGATTTTCCTTTAATGACTTCGCCGGACTCCATCTTGTATGGTCCAAGACCGTGCCATGTACCGACCCCGTCAAACTCTGCCGGACGATAACCTTTCCCTTTTTTCGTGATGACATGAAGCAGGACAGGTCCTTCTTCTTTTTTCACGTAATTGAGCTGTTCGATCAAATCATTAAGATCGTGTCCATCGACCGGACCGTAATAGTTGAAACCAAGTTCTTCAAAGAACATCCCAGGAACGAGCGCTCCCTTGACGGCTTCTTTCAATTTCTCGCTTCCTTTTTCCAAACGTCCGCCAATGACCGGAATCTTTTTGATCAATGCTTCAAGCTCGTCTTGCGCAAAACGTACTTTTCGAGATGAACGAATCCGTCCTAGCATTTGATGCATCGCACCGACGTTTGGTGCAATCGACATCTCGTTATCATTTAAGATGACGATGACGTTTTGTTGCTCTGCTCCGATGTGATTCAATGCTTCGAGGGCCATACCGCCTGTTAATGCCCCATCACCGATGATCGCGACTGCCCGGTCATCCTTACCGCTCAATTCGTTTGAAACAGCAATCCCCATTGCTGCTGACAAGGACGTCGAGCTATGCCCTGTCTCCCAGACGTCATGCACGCTTTCATTGCGTTTCGGAAATCCACAAAGTCCTTTATGCTGACGGAGCGTATCAAACTGGCTCGCGCGTCCTGTGAGAATCTTGTGCACGTAGGCTTGGTGTCCGACGTCCCAGACGAACTTGTCATTTGGACTGTCGAATTCACGATGCAGTGCAAGCGTTAACTCGACGACTCCAAGATTCGGTGCCAAGTGCCCACCTGTCGTCGCTAATTCTTCAATCAAAAAGCGCCGAATATCGCCTGCGAAAACTTCGAGTTCGGAGACCGACATACGCTTTAAAAATGACGGATCCTGTATTTCTGTCAATTTCATACCTTACCGCCTCTTTTCCTTACAATCTTATAGGGTTTGTACCCTACATTGTACTAGAACAATCTATCGAGCGCCATTGTCAGCATAGAAAAAGACGACGCACGATGCGTCGTCCTGCTTAATGGTCACGCTTGACCACGAAGTCTAGCAGTTCCTTAAGTGTCGTCGCTTCGACCGATAGTGCTTCAATCGCCTGTTCTGCTGCTTCTACCTGAGCTGTCAGTGCACGTTTCGCACCTTCAAGACCGAAGAGTTTCGGATACGTCGCTTTTTCATTTTCTTCATCGCTACCAACCGGCTTGCCGATTTTTTCAGCATCTCCTGTCACGTCTAAGATGTCATCTTGAATTTGAAAAGCAATGCCGAGATGGCGACCATATTGATGCAGGTGCTCAAGATCTCTCGGACTAACTGCGGCGAGCAACCCGCCTGCTTCGACCGCAAAGACGAGAAGTGCTCCTGTTTTTCGACGATGAATCGATTCTAGCTCCGCTACATCATTTATGCCACCACGCTCACCGAGCATATCATCGAGTTGTCCACCGACCATACCAGAAGCTCCTGCCGCCGCCGCTAATCGTTCGACGAGCGCAAGCTTCACTTCTGGCGAAGCTGGTGTCTCGAGGAGGCAGCTGAATGCGTTCGTGAGCAATGCGTCCCCTGCTAAAATCGCTGTTGCTTCATCAAAAGCGATATGATTCGTCGGACGACCTCTACGGAGATCATCATCGTCCATTGCCGGAAGGTCATCATGAATCAGCGAATATGTATGAATCATCTCAAGTGCCGCAGCAGTAGCATCTCCTTTTGAGCGGTCGATTGAGAAGGCATCGAGTACTGCATAAATCAAGGCCGGACGAATCCGTTTCCCACCGGCATCAAGTGAATACCGCATGGAGTCACGTAAACGGTCGGGTGCATCGAGTCGCTCCATGAACTCTGCCATTTTGTTTTCGACTTGTGTCTTCCATTCATGCAAGGCAATCATTGTGCTCCTCCTTTTTCCCGCAGCGTACCATCTTGCTCCAGGATCTGATCGAGTTTTTTCTCAGCAACGGATAACTTTCCTTGGCAAAGAGCTGTCAGTTTGACGCCCTCTTCATAAAGAGCCATCGCTTGTTCTAGCGGAGCTTCGCCCTCTTCGAGTAACGTGACGATCTCTTCTAGTCGTTCTAGTGCTTCTTCAAAAGATTGTTCCGTCTCCATCCTTACTCCCCATCCTCTCGTTTGGCACGAATCGTTCCATCATGGAATCGGATATCGAACGAAGACGCTGTTAATGCCTTCGCGGAACGAACAATTTGTCCATCCTGTTCGACATACGTATAGCCGCGCATCAGGACATGCGTCGGACTGACGGAGTCGAGTCGCGCGAGCACATGACGCACTTGTTGTTGTTTCGATTGCAAAAGCCGACGCACGATTTCGAGTCGACGACGCGACTGTTCAATCGTTGCTCGTTGTTGTACGAATCGATCACGTACTGGTATTCGCATTAAGCGTGTGTGAAGACGCTCCACCTGCTGTCGGTTTTGGGTCACGATATACTGCATCTCTTTTTGGAGCAACATTTCCGTCCGGTCCAGTTGTTCCTGCTTTAGTCCGAGTAAAACACGTGGCGATTTAAGACCGTAACTCGCAGCTAGACGTGTCACTTGCTCCTGTTTACTCTTAAGGAGTTGTGTATACGTTCGTTCCAAACGTCGCTCTACATCCTGGACACGACGGACGAGTGCCTCTGCTTCCGGAGTGACAAGTTCTGCCGCCGCTGTTGGTGTAGCAGCACGAACGTCGGCGACGAAATCACTGATCGTAAAATCAGTCTCATGTCCGACAGCAGAGACGATTGGGATACGTGATTCAAACACGGCTGTCACGACAGACATTTCATTGAATGCCCACAGCTCTTCGATTGAACCGCCACCACGACCAATGATCAACACATCACAGGCAGCATGCTCGTTCATCAGTTGAATAGCACGACTGATTTGAGGTGCCGCGTCTGCTCCTTGTACAAGAACTGGCGCGAAGACGATGGCTGCTTGCGGATAACGACGCCGGAGTGTCGTTGCAATGTCATGAAGCGCCGCTCCTTTTGGCGATGTGATGATCCCGATCCGATCCGGAAAAGCAGGCAACGGTTGTTTGATCGCAGGATCAAACCAACCACGTTCTTCAAGATCCATTTTCAGGCGAGAAAACGCCTCGTATAACGCGCCCACACCATCTTCCGTCATCCGTTCGACATAGAGTTGCATTTCTCCAGAAGAGACGTAGACGGATAAGCGTGCCGTGACGACGACACGCATGCCGTCGCGTATGTCTGTCTTGACCCGACTCGCATCCCGAGCAAACATGACGGCTTTCATCCGTGACTGTTCGTCCTTCAACGTAAAATAAAGGTGACCGGAAGAGTGTCGTTTAAAGTTCGACACTTCTCCCACCACCTGGACTTGTTGAAGAAGGGCGTCGCCTTCTAGTTCACGTTTGACATAGTGGACTAAATCGGAAACGTGAAGAGGTTCACTCATTGCGCGGCCTCGATCGTGTTATGCAGTAACATCGTGATCGTCATTGGACCAACGCCACCCGGAACAGGTGTAATCATCGATGCAACGTCTTGTACCGTATCAAAATCAACATCACCGACGAGTTTACCATCGACACGGTTGACACCGACGTCAATGACGACGGCATCCGGTTTCACCATATCTGCAGTAATCAGCTTCGGTACACCGACTGCGACGATCAAGATATCCGCTTGGCGTGTCATCGCACCGAGGTCTGCAGTTTTTGAATGACAGTATGAAACGGTAGCCGATTCATTCAAGAACAACATACCGACGGGTTTTCCGACGATTTGACTCCGTCCGACGACAACGACGTGCTGACCCGCGATCGGTACATTCATTTCTTTTACGAGATGGAGAATACCGTTTGGTGTACATGGTAAAAATGTCGGTTCACCAATCATCATCTTCCCGACAGAGACAGGATGGAAGCCATCGACGTCCTTTTCAGGAGAAATCGCAAAAATGACCTTGCTCTCATCAATATGGTCTGGCAACGGCAATTGAACGAGAATCCCGTGGACACTCGCATCTACGTTCAGGCGTTCAATCAAATGAAGGAGTTCTGATTCCGTTGTTTCTGCCGGAAGTCGGATCAACTCTGAATCCATTCCGATTTCCTTCGCTGCCTTCTCTTTTCCGCGTACATAAGATTGACTAGCTGGATCTTCACCAATCAAGATGACAGTCAATTGCGGTTGAATCCGCTGTTCTTTCAGACGTGCGACTTCTTCTTTCAGCTTCATACGATATGAATGGGCTACCTGTTTTCCATCGATTACTACTGCCATGATTTGTCCACTCCCCCAAAAAGTTCGATTCACTCTTCTGTCTGTTTGTCTCTATTCGGTTTTAAATCGGTTTATGAATTTTCTTTGACGACGCCTTGTGCCACTTTACCAAGAACACCGTTCACAATTTTCGTCGCTTCTTCATCTGCGAACGCCTTCGTCAATTCGATGGCTTCGTTAATCGTTACTCGAACCGGAATGTTCGTTTCGAACAACAATTCGTAGACGGCCAAGCGAAGAATCGTCCGCTCGATGTTTCCAAGTCGCTCGAACGACCAGTTGACGAGTGCTTCTCGAATATGCTGATCAATTGTTTCTTTGTTCGTTTCGACACCGTTCACCAATTGCTCGACGAATGTATCGTATTCCTTACCTTCTACCGCGAATTCAATGGCCTCTTGTGCAGTCAGATCCGAAAGTTCCATTTGGAACAAAGATTGGACTGCGAGTTCGCGTGCCATGTGTCGTTTCATCATGATTTTGCGTGCTCCTTTTTTTGTCGTTCTCAATCAGTTAGTTTAGCACATTCCTCTTTTAAAAAACATAGAGAACGCCAAAAAAAGACGGGAGTTCGTCGCACAAACTCCCGTCCTGATTCAGTTTACCATCGTACCTTTTAACTCACGCTCTGCGAATTTCGTCGTAAATGTACCACGACGGAATACCGGGTGACTGAGAACCCGTTCGTGGAACGGGATCGTCGTTTTAACACCTTCGATCCAAAATTCAGCTAGCGCACGTTCCATTTTCGCGCATGCTTCTTCCCGTGTTTCTGCATGAACGATCAACTTCGCAACCATCGAGTCATAGTATGGTGGAATCATGTACCCTGGATAGACCGCGCTATCGATGCGCACGCCCATTCCGCCCGGTGTCACATATTGTGTGACACGTCCAGCAGACGGACGGAAATCATGGTCTGGATCTTCGGCATTGATCCGGCATTCAATCGAATGACCATGGAACTTGATATCCTTTTGTTTAACGGCAAGTGGATGATCGAGCGCGACTTGGAGTTGTGCTTGAACGAGATCGAATCCTGTGATCATCTCCGTTACTGGATGTTCCACTTGAATGCGCGTGTTCATCTCCATGAAGAAGAATTCTTCCGTTTCTTCGACGAAAATGAATTCGATCGTTCCAGCTCCTGTATACTGAATCGCTTTTGCTGCTTTTACAGCAGCCTCGCCCATCTTCAACCGTGTCGTTTCACTGACCGCAGGAGATGGTGCTTCCTCAATCAGTTTCTGCATCCGGCGCTGAACGGTACAATCTCGTTCCCCGAGGTGAATGACATTACCGTGCCGGTCAGCAAGCACCTGTACTTCAACATGGCGGAATTCTTCGATGAAGCGTTCTAAGTATACGTCTCCGTTTCCGAAGGCTTGTTTCGCTTCACGGCGCGTCTCACTTAGACCATTGATCAACTCTTCTTCCGAACGAGCGACCCGAATCCCTTTACCACCGCCACCTGCTGTCGCTTTGATGATGACCGGATAACCGATTTCTTGCGCTAGCGCGACCGCTTCTTCGTCCGTGACCGTTCCATCTGAACCAGGTACGACGGGTACTCCGCATTCGATCATCGTTTTCTTCGCAACGTCCTTGATTCCCATCTGACGGATCGCATCTGACGTCGGACCAACAAATTTGATCCCACACGCTTCACACATCTCAGCAAAATCGACGTTCTCAGCTAAGAAACCATAACCCGGGTGGATCATCGTGACTTGACGGTTCGTTGCGATCGCAAGGATGTTTGTAACGTTTAAGTAGGATGAAGCAGAACTTGCTTCACCGATGCAATATGCCTCATCTGCTAAGCGAACGTGTAACGCTTCCTTATCCGCCGTCGAGTAGACAGCAACGGTCTGTATTCCAAGTTCCTTTGCCGCTCGAATGATACGGACGGCGATTTCTCCACGGTTGGCAATCAATAATTTTTCCATGCTGTTCACCCCCGTTTACGGACGGATCCGGAAGAGTGGTTGACCGAATTCAACGAGATCTCCATCGGCGACAAGAATCTCGACGACCGTTCCAGATACTTCCGAGTTTAAGTTATTGAAGAGTTTCATTGCTTCAAGGACACAAACGACTTGACCGACTTCGATCTGATCCCCGACTTTGACGTATGCCGGTTTATCCGGATTCGGACGAGAATAGAACGTTCCGACCATCAAGGCATTGATCGTGACCGTATCGTCAGCGACTGCTTCTTCTTCAACAGGTGCCGCTGTTTGTTTCACAGGAGCAGGTGCCGCCACTGGAGCAGCGGGTGCTTGGTGCGAGACTGTCACTGTTTCTCCTTGTTTCTTCAACTTTAATTTATACGTATCCGTTTCGAGTGAGAGTTCATTTACACTCGACTGATCGAGCATTTCGAGTACTTGTTTCAACTGATCGATTTTCATCTGTCATTCTTCCCCCATCTATGCTGTATTCACAATTATTATACCAGGTGCTAATGCCTACTCAAATACTTATATTAACTGGTCATACCATTGGATGCAAGTCATGCCGGATGAAAAAAGACGTCTCTCGACCTGATAAAAGGTGAGAGACGTCTTGTCGTTTCAATATTATCCGTTGTAACGACCTGTGAAATCACCTGTACGTGTATCAACCGTTACTTTTTCGCCTGCTTCGATGAAGAGTGGAACTTGAATGATATGACCTGTCTCAACTGTCGCATTTTTCTTGACGTTCGAAGCTGTATCACCCTTAACGCCAGGCTCTGCTTCAACGATCGTCATGACGACTGTGTTCGGCAATTCAAGACCGAGGATTTCGCCGTTGTAAACCGCGATTTGAACTTCCATGTTTTCAAGCAAGTATGGAAGAGCTGCTTCGACTTGTGCCGTCGTCAATTCCAATTGCTCATACGATTCTGTGTCCATGAAGACGTAAGTCTCGCCCATTGGGTAAAGGTATTGCATCTTGTTACGCTCGATGTGTGCACGCTCGACACGCTCACCACCACGGAATGTCATCTCTTGGATGTTTCCGTTACGGATGTTACGCATTTTCGTCCGAACGAACGCTGCCCCTTTACCTGGTTTAACATGTTGGAATTCAAGTACTTGCCAAATCATACCGTCTGAAGTCTTAATCGTTAATCCTGTTTTTAAATCGTTTACTGATACCATGAATGGTTCCTCCTAAAATGTCCCGTCACTCTGAATTAGAGAGTGATCAGTTCTTTTGGTGAAGACGAAAGAATTTCTCGACCTGTTTCCGTGATCAAGACGTCATCTTCAATCCGGCATCCGCCAACTTGCGGCACGTAGATACCTGGTTCGACCGTAACGATCATGCCCGGTTCAAGTTTTGTCTCAGAGCGGAACGACAAGCCAGGTCCTTCATGTACTTCTAGACCAATACCGTGTCCCGTCGAGTGACCGAAGTACTCGCCGTATCCCGCTTCTTTGATGATATCACGCGTCAATGCGTCTGCTTCGATCCCAGTGATGCCTGGTTTTAAGCCATCGACACCCGCTAGTTGCGCTTGCAAGACTGTATCGTAGATTTTCTGCAATTCAGCATTGATCGGACCGACTGCGACAGTCCGTGTGATATCTGAAACATAACCGTTCAAGAGCGCTCCGAAATCAAGCGTGACGAGTTCGCCTGTCGCAATGACCTTCGAACTGGCAACACCGTGCGGCAAGGCAGAACGATAGCCCGATGCCACGATCGTATCGAAAGAAGAAGACGTCGCTCCATGCTTACGCATGAAGAATTCTAGTTCATTTGATACTTCAAGTTCCGTTCGTCCTGGTTGAATGTACGTCAAGATGTGTTGGAAGGTCGCGTCTGCGAGCTCCACCGCTTCCTTAATCATCTTAATCTCTGACGAATCCTTAATCAAGCGTAGGTTTTCAATGATTCCTGTCGTCGGAACAAGCTCGATTGCCGAAGCTTGATCGTATGCTTCAAAAGCACCGAGTGTCATCGCATCCTTTTCGACACCAACCGCGCGAACACGCGCTCCTGCCATCAATTCGCCCATCGTCTCTGGAATCGAACGTTCGATTTGAACGATCTCCATTCCTTTGACTTGGTCTGCCGCTTGCTCCGTGTAACGGAAATCCGTCACGAAGTACGCTTGCTCTTCTGTTACGAGACATGCACCGCTTGAGCCTGTGAAGCCGGAAATGTATCGAATGTTCTCTGCCTTCGTGACGAGTAATCCTGGAAGGTCCCGTTCCTTTAAAGCTGCTTGTAACGCCTCGATCCGTTGTTTCATGATTGATTTCCCCCTTGTTCCGATTGTTGTAAAGCTTGGAGTGCTTCCGTTGCCAGACGATATCCCGTCATGCCAAGTCCAGCGATGATTCCTTGGCAGACAGGTGCAATCATCGAATGATGCCGGAAGGATTCACGCGCATGGACATTCGATAGATGAACCTCGATGACGGGTGCTTCGATCGCAGCAATCGCGTCACGTAACGCGATACTCGTATGCGTGTAGGCAGCCGCATTGAAGACGATACCGTCCGCTCCCCGTTCCTCGTGAAGAACATCAATCAATCGTCCTTCATGGTTCGATTGCTCGAACCGAAACTGAATGTTCGGAAAATAAGCGCGAAGCTCGTGTTCTAAGTCAGCTAACGTTGCCGTTCCGTATGTATCCGGTTCGCGTGTTCCGAGTAAATTCAAGTTTGGTCCGTTTAATATCAAGACACGCAAAAAAACACCTCCTCGAATTCTTTTTCATTGTATCATAACCCGATTTCCGACTCCTAAAGATTACCTCTTTTTGACGAGTCGAACATAGTTTTTTTGTCGTAAATCAAGTACACTGACGATACACCTAATTTTAATGAAGACGGGATGCGTTCTATTATGAAAACGACTAATCCGCCGGTCGGTGGTCAAGCCATCGTCGAAGGCGTCATGTTCCAAAATGCGACCCATGCGGTCTCTGCGATTCGTCGAAATGATGAATCGATCGAGACGTTCGCCCAACAAAAACCGATTCGACCACGAATCGCCAAAGGCAAAAAAATCCCACTTCTGCGTGGCTTGTTCGCTTTGATGGAGTCCTCAGCGAATGGCGCCAGTCATATGAACTTCGCAAGTGACCGATACGGTGTCAAACCTGGTGAAGAAGAGCCGGAAGAGACGACTGCCAGCCCTTTGACGAAATGGCTCGGCGTAGCTGTCGTCGGGATCCTATCATTCTTCTTCGGTAAATTACTCTTTACGTTACTACCGGCTTTCCTTGCGTCACTATTCGATGTGTTCCCTGCTTTATCGGGACATGTCATTCAAAATGTCATCGAAGCAACAATCAAATTAACGCTTTTGTTCAGTTACCTCTACGTGATTTCATTGACTCCGCTCGTCAAACGACTCTTTCAATATCACGGTGCAGAGCATAAGGTCATCAACTGCGTCGAATCAGGACGCCCACTCACGGTCGAAAACGTTCGCGTCAGCAGTCGTCTTCATTACCGTTGCGGCTCGAGTTTCTTGATCTTCACCGTCATCGTCGGATTTTTTGTCTATCTGATCGTGCCTACGGATCCGCTCTGGTTGCGTCTCGTCTGCCGGATCGCCTTATTACCGGTCGTCATCGGTCTTTCATTTGAAGTGTTACAGCTGACGAATAAAGCGCAGCACATCAAAGGACTTCGCGTCATCGCCTTGCCTGGCCTATGGTTACAATACTTGACGACGAAAGAACCGGACAATGCACAGATCGAGGTTGCGATTTATGCGTTTGAAGCATTGGAAAAACAGGAACATAACCTACATGAGAATGCACTGGGTTAATCGATAACAGGGGTGATATTATGATCAGACAACGCATTGGTTCTACATTTGCACTCGTCGTGTTACTGTTCGCTTTTGTCGGCTTCGGATATAAACTCGTCAATAATCCAAGTAGTCTGTTTTCACAATTGCTGTTCTTCGGGATTACCGCCGGGATCATCTTCTTGCTCTTTAAGTTCCTGACTCGTAATCGAAGCGTCGGAACGGGCGCAAATGCTCAGTACCGAAAATCCGTCGCTCAATCAAAAAAAATGCATGGCTCTTCGAATTCTGTTCGCCGGACAGACTTTAAGAAAAAACCGGTCAAGTCCTCAAAAGCGCCGGCATCGAATAAAGTCAGACCGTTGCGCGATCGTTCAAAAGCGCCTCATCTGACAGTGATCGAAGGAAAAAAAGGCAAAAAGAAAAAACGTGCTTTCTAATTTCAGAAGTACATTAAAAAGGAGATTCGTCATGCGACGAACCTCCTTTTTTCGTGTTCAATCCGTTTCAACCCAACCGATATACGGTAGATTGCGGTATTCCTCCGCACAATCGATTCCGTACCCAACAACGAAGTAATCCGGAATCTCGAAACCGACATAGTCTGCGTCGAGTTCTACTTCACGACGTGCCGGTTTATCAAGCAATGTACATACTTTGAGAACTCCGGGTTGATGTAATTTCATGTGATCACATAAGAAATGGAGCGTCCGCCCTGTGTCGATGATATCTTCGATGACGACGACATATTTCCCTTGCACATCGAGATCGAGATCTTTCTTCAACTGAACACGCCCGGAAGAGACGGTCTTTGTTCCGTAAGAAGAGCACGCGACTGTATCAATTTGAACGCTTCCTTTGATTTCACGCATCAAATCGGCAGCAAAGACCATCGACCCTTTTAACACGACGACGAGAACGATTTGACGCCCAGCCGCATCCACTTCGATCTGTTGTGCTAATTCACGAACCTTTTCTTTCAGTTGTGACTCCGACACTAATTTTTCTTTAATCGTGATTTCCATGACAAGGTGCGAACACCCGCCACCCCCTTCGTCCATTTTCAGGCTCAGTATAGCATATCTACCTTGAAATGCGCACTTTATCATAAAAATGTAATGAATCGTTCGTGTTTGAGAACTTTTTTTTTAGCAAGGAACTATAAAAAAACAAGCCTCAATCCTCTGGATGGGCTTGTTGATAGCGATGCAGTTCTTCTTTCAAACCAGGACGTTCCGCAAAGAACTGAATCATTCCGTTAATCTTATCCAACGCTTCGATACTAATATGATGCTCGATTCCTTCGACATCCTTATAGATCAGTTCTTCATCCACACCAACGAGACGAAGAAAATCTTCAAGTAAGGCGTGTCGTTCCACGAGACGCTTTCCGATTTTGCGTCCTTTAGGTGTCAGCATGAGACCCCGATACTTTTCATAAACAAGGTACGTCTCCCGGTCGAGCTTTTGAACCATCTTCGTTACCGAGGACGGGTGAACTCCTAACGACTCCGCTATATCCGATACGCGAGCGTATCCTTTATCTTCAATCAGTTTATAAATTTGTTCCAAATAATCTTCCATACTCGGAGTTGGCACGACATCACCTTCCCATTTCATTCATTAGCGTTTCCAGTTCCACTCATCACTACGGTATTTCTCGGCAAGACGCTCAATCTCCTGCCACTGCTCACTCGTGAATGTCAACGGAACGAACGACAAATCAAGCGCCTCTTCGAAGCCTTTCGTGAACGCTTCTCGTACCTCGTCAAATGCGACAGCGCGACCTGCTAGCTCATTCAAAGCGACAGCTTTTCCTGAAAAACGCGCTTTCATCCGCTCGCGCGTCGACTCATCATCATACAAGAAACAATCAAACAATTCACCTTCATCGACAGAGAGTGGGACCGAACCGTGCTGTAAGACAACGCCTTGATGGCGGACTTGTGCACTTCCTGCGACTTTCCGTTTTCCGACAGCGAGTTCATAATACGATGCTGCATCAAAACAGACGGCTGATTTCGGCTTCCGTAATTCTTCTTTTTCCTCTTCCGTCAACGGAACGGAAAATTCGACCGGAATGCCGAGGTGATGATATCCTTTGCGAATCCCTTCCGTCAACATCCGATAACTTTCGATGACCGTGCGTGGTAAACCTTCTGTATCTTCCGGGATGACGACACTGTATGTCAACTCGTCCGCATGCAAAACAGCGCGTCCTCCTGTCATCCGACGCACGATCGGAATCCCGAGCTCTGCAATCCGCTTTCGATCGATATCACGGGTTGCCCGTTGAAAATGACCAACACTTAATCCACGTGGTTCCCATGAGTAAAATCGAAGCGTCGGTGCGATCTCCCCCCGCCCGACGAACTGAATCAATGCTTCATCGATTGCCATGTTCATTGCCGGCTCCATCGCCGGCGTCGTCAACACTTGCCACTCTCTGTTCACTTGAGCACCCCCAAAACGTTTCCGTCTTAGTGTATCAAACCCATTCTCGGTCGCGCAATCACGAGTCGATTGCCGAAATCGATTTCGTTGACTATAATGAAACAGAGGTTAAACGAACGAAGGGGTTGGAAGTCGAATATGGAAACTGGAACTATCATTACGATCGTATTATGGGTCGCGCTGATCGCCTACATCGCTTGGCGTTTCATGCCGGTCAAAGGCATCACGAAATTGTCGCAAGAAGAATTCCGTGCGAACTACCGTAAAGCACAAATCGTCGATGTTCGCGAGACACAGGAATTCAAAGGTGGACACATCGTAGGTGCCCGTAACATCCCGGTCAGCCAAATGAAGATGCGCTCGAAGGAATTACGAAAAGACATGCCGATTTACTTGTATTGTCAAGGTAGCATGCGTTCTTCACAGGCTGCAAAAGTCTTGAAAAAAGCAGGCTATACGAATCTGTATCAGTTAAAAGGCGGATTCAAGCAGTGGTCAGGAAAAATCAAACGGAGCTAATGCTTCGTTCATCGCAAAAAGAGGATCTCTCCTTCGTCGGAGAGGTCCTCTTTTTTATGAAACAGCTTATGCGTGTACTTCTTGTTTTGGTTCGTAGCGTAAGACGGGTTTTCGAGCAGCAAGTGTCTCGTCCATCCGTTTGACGACCGTCGTGTGTGGTGCGTTCAAGACGACATCCGGTGTCTCTTCGACCTCTTTTGCAATCTGGAGCATCGCATCACAGAAGGCATCGAGTGTTTCTTTCGACTCTGTTTCCGTCGGTTCGATCATGATACACTCCTCGACGTTCAACGGGAAGTAGATCGTTGGTGGATGGTATCCAAAGTCAAGCAGACGTTTAGCGATGTCAAGCGTCCGGACACCTAGTGCTTTTTGACGTTTACCCGACAAGACGAATTCGTGCTTGCAATAGACGTCGTATGGCGCGTCATACGCACCTTTGAGACGAGCCAACATATAGTTCGCATTCAAGACCGCTTCTTTTGAAACGCGAGCAAGTCCTGCGCCACCCATTGTCCGAATATAACTATACGCACGAACGTTGATGCCGAAGTTACCGTAGAATGGTTTGACGCGACCGATTGCTTCCGGGCGATCGTAGTCGAGGACATAACGCTCTTCTTCTTTTCGGACGATTGGTTTTGGCAAGTATGGAATCAAATCTTGTTTGACACCTACTGGACCCGATCCTGGTCCGCCACCACCGTGTGGTCCTGTGAACGTCTTATGCAAGTTCAAGTGGACGACATCAAAGCCCATGTCCCCTGGACGAGCGATGCCCATGATCGCATTCGAGTTCGCACCATCATAGTACAGCTTTCCGCCTGCTTCATGAACCGCTTGTGCGATTTCGACGATATCCGACTCGAATAAACCAAGCGTGTTCGGATTCGTCAACATGAGTGCCGCTGTATCGTCACCGACTTTTTTCTTTAAGTCCGCTAAATCAACAAGACCACGTTCATCCGATAAGACCGTCACGGTATCGAAACCAGCGACAGATGCCGATGCCGGATTCGTTCCGTGCGCGGAGTCTGGAACGAGAACCTTCGTCCGCTTGAAATCACCACGCGCATGATGATATGCCTTAATCAGCATCAAACCTGTCCATTCACCATGTGCCCCCGCAGCTGGCTGAAGCGTCACTTCATCCATTCCTGTGATGACCGCAAGTTTTTCTTGCAGATCATACATCAAACCGAGTGCACCTTGAACACTTTCGACTGGTTGAAGAGGATGAATGTGTGCAAACCCAGGAAGGCGCGCCATATCTTCATTGATTTTTGGATTGGATTTCATTGTACATGAACCAAGTGGATAGAATCCAGAATCCACACCATGATTACGGTTCGAAAGCGCCGTGTAGTGACGAACGAGATCAAGTTCAGACACTTCCGGTAGCGCCACGTCTCCCTTCCGTAACATCGACTCTGGTAACAATTCTTCTACTGCCACCTCATCGACAGTCGGAAGCGGCAAGCTATAGGCGATACGACCCGGTTTGGAAATTTCAAAGATCAATGTTTGCTCATTCATGTGTGAGTCCCCCTAATGCTGTCACGAATTGATCCAACTCTTCATTCGTCCGTAATTCCGTTGCACAGACGAGCATCTCATTTTGACGCGCCGCGTCATAAGCACCTAACGGTAAACCCCCGATGATTCCGTGCTCGAGCAATTGTTGACTCGCTTGTGTCGCGTCGATTGGTAATGTAACAACGAATTCATTGAAACTCGGTCCATCGTCAACGATCGTCAAGCCAGCTTGTTTCAGCTTTTGCTTTAATGCATACGCCGTTTGCAAGTTGCGTGTCGCGAGTTCTCGGATTCCCCGTTTTCCGAGTGCGCTCATCGCGATCGAAGCAGCGAGTGCATTCAACGCTTGGTTCGAACAGATGTTAGATGTCGCTTTGTCACGGCGAATGTGTTGTTCACGTGCTTGTAACGTCAGAACGAAACCGCGTTTCCCATTCTCATCGACGGTCTGCCCAACGAGACGTCCCGGAATCTTACGCATTAATGCTTTTGTCGTCGTAAAATAACCACATGTCGGTCCTCCAAAACTTTGTGGAATTCCGAACGGTTGGCAGTCTCCGATCGTAATGTCGGCGCCAAGTTTACCTGGTGCTTCTAAGATACCGAGTGCCAGTGGGTTCGCAGAAACGATGAAGAGCGCACCACGTGCATGTGTCGCATCGGCCAATGCTTGTAGTTCTTCGACACGACCGTAGAAGTTCGGATACTGCACGATGACACAGGCAACGTCTTCGATGGCATCGAGTTGATCGATCCGTGTGACACCATGCTCAAGCGACAACGTCTCGACGTTTAATCCTGGACCATTCGCATACGTCTGGACGACATCGTGTGCTTCCGGGTGAACGCCATCTGAAAGAACGATCGTCTTTTTCTTCGTATGGGAACACGCAAGCATGGCCGCTTCCGCTAACGCCGTAATACCGTCATACATTGACGAGTTCGCGACGTCCATCCCTGTCAATTCACAAATCATCGATTGGAATTCAAAAATCGCTTGTAGTTCACCTTGCGAAATTTCTGGCTGATACGGTGTATAGGCAGTGTAAAACTCTGAGCGCAGCAACATATGGTTGACGACAGCAGGTGCATAATGATCATAGATGCCAGCGCCAAGGAACGATGGATATTGTTTCGTATTCATGTTTTGGTCGGCAAGCTTCGAGAGTGTCCGAATCAAATCCGTTTCCGGAAGTGGTACACCGACTTTTTCCAATGTACCGTTATCACGGACGGATGCCGGGATATCAGCGAGTAAATCTTCAATCGATGCTGCACCGATTGTCTGTAACATCGCCTGCTCATCTTCTGTTGTCATTGGTAAATAACGAAAATCCATAGAAATATCCCCCTTATTTCGTGCGACGATAAAACGGTGTCGCTGTTCGTTTCGCTGCTAGACGTTTTCCGCGTACTTCTACTTCAAATTCTTCTTTCTCCGCCACTTCAGAAGGAACGAGCGCCCAAGCGATTGCTTTTCCGACTGTCGGCGGTAACGTACCCGTCGTCACGACACCTACGACTTCTCCGTCATGCCAAACCGGTGCATCTTGACGCGCAATCCCTTTATCAAGTAGTTCAAGACCAATCAATCGTCTCGGTGCACCTTGTTCTTTCTGTTGTAACAAGACTTCCGAACCAACGAACGATTTGACTTGTGGTTTGACCGCAAAACCCATTCCGGCTTCGATGGGTGAAATCGTTGCTGATAATTCATGTCCATACAGCGGAAGACATGCCTCAAAACGTAATGTGTCACGTGCCCCAAGCCCGCATGGTACGACACCTTGATCAAGCAATGCTTGCCAGACAGCAGGTGCGTCACCAGCTGCCATGTAGAGTTCGAATCCATCTTCCCCTGTGTACCCACTACGTGAGACGATCATTTCCACTCCTGCAATCGTCCCTCGTTGGAACTTGAAAAATCCGATCTCCGATAAAGCAAGTGGTGTCATACCGGAAAGGATGGCTTCCGCCCGTGGTCCTTGGACTGCAATTTGACCATATTGTTCCGATTGATTCTCAAGCGTGACGTCCCCTGTTAGATAGTGGCGTAAATGTTGTTCGTCTTTTTCAATGTTCGAAGCATTGACAACGAGAAGATAATCCGTTTCTGCTAAACGATAGACGAGTAAATCATCCACTGTTCCACCGTCTTCTTGGCATAAGACGTTATATTGCGCTTGCCCCACCGCAATCTTTGAAATATCATTTGATAACGTGGCTTGTAAAAATGTCAGAGCATCCGGTCCGCTGACGAACAGTTCACCCATGTGCGAGACATCGAACATGCCGACGTTCTCTCTTACTGCAACGTGTTCTTCTTTAATCGAGGAAAACAAAACTGGCATTTCAAACCCCGCAAAATCCACCATCTTACCGGTTTTCGAAACCGTTTCGAATAATGGTGTTCTTTTCAATGTCGTCTGACTCATACAAATCCCCCTATTAACGAACGTTTTCACTCTCTCTTCTCATTAATGTTCCATTTTCAAATTTATCTTACCAATTTAAATCATAATTATCTAGTATTATTCGGAAAAAGGAACATACGAAAAAGAGAGAAAGGACCCTGTCCCTTCTCTCCTATTGTTTCATATTCTTCCCATGAAAGCCATTTCAAAATTGTTTGATTCCGGCAGTTCGTTTGATTTCCTCCTGGAGTCGACGACCTTCCGTCACCAATTGGCTTGTTCCTTGCTTCACACGATTTCCTTCTTCAGTGATTCGATTGATATTTCCTTTGATTTGATCGATTCGCTGCGTCGTATGATCAATGTTCGTCTGCAAGGTTTGCTGACGAATCGTAAAGCGCTCCATCAATTGCTTTAATTGTTGAATATCCTGAGATAGCTTCTTCTTGTAAAGAATGAATCCGAACAACACAAGTCCTACGATGGACAATAAAATAATACCTAACGTAATCCAAATCATGACTTTTCCTCCAATACAGTTTCAATCGCATGAACCAACTCTTCGATTGATGTCGTTCCTTCAATGCGAACAGTGGCAACTCCAGCATACAAAGAATAGCGACGATCGAATAAATGCTTCACCTGTTCCCGTTCTGTCACGAGTGGACGATTCGAGTCAGAAGCAATCCGTTTCCAGATGACATCAAATGGCGTATCAATCCAAATGACTGTCCCTGCCTTTTTCATGAACAGTCGGTTCTCTTCTCGTTCGACGATTCCACCACCTGTGACGACTACCTCCGCTTTGCTGTTCCTCAACAATTCGCTCTCGTGTGTACGAAATCCTGCTTCGCCATGCTCAGCAAAAAAAGAAGGAATCGTTTGTCCATGTTTCTGTTCGAAGTGTTCATCCAATTCGTCGACCGTGTATCGTCCACGTAATCGATGTCCGACGGCTGATTTACCAGTTCCCATAAAGCCAATCAAATAAACCTTACTCATGTGTAACGACCGCCTCGATTCTTTGACCATTCTCTAATCTCGCTTCCATTTTAAAGCCTTTATCGGTCACTGTACAGCTGACTTGCCCGATTGGATAGCGGAGGGTCTCATCCTTCGTACAATCTGCTTTTGCCGCGCGGATGAGAGATTCGAGTTGTAGTGCTTCTTGTTCCAACTGATGATGGCGCATTTCTTCGTCAATTTGCTGACAAGAAATCAAGAGCACGACTCCCATTCCTAGAAGTAACAGTAACGTTTGAATCAAGATGAATCCGTCTTGACGCATCGGAAGGAACGTTTGCTGTCGTTCAACTGAATTGAAAGGATCTCGGCAGTGCTTGTCACAGTGTAATGTTTGACATCGCGAGCGTATGTCAGTTCACCTCCTTGTTCTTTTTTGAGGCGTAGTTGATCTTGCACACGGACGAGACGCCATTTTTCAGCCGTCTCTCCCGGATTAACGTCCATTCCGCGAATCTCATCTCCAACGCGTTCACACATCGTACTCCGCCACATGAGCCGTTCTACGGTATGAAAGAACAGTTCTTCATTCATTCGATTGACTTCTGGTGGGTGAACGAGTGGTGTCAGCGTCAAAATCGCCAACAGGAGCAACGGACTGATCCACAGGACGAACGATAGTTCGAGGAGGGTCATTCCGGATTCCGCTCGCAAGACATGTCGTTTCATTGCACCACGCTCCTTGCTTCAGAACATAGGACACTGTTCGGTTTTCAACTTGATCCGTCGCCATCTGCTCAAGCTGTTTCGTCTCTTGTTCCCAGTTGATTTGTTTCGTTCGTAAATCGAGATAAGGATCGATCGCTAGCATCACGAAGACACCCATCGCAACGATAGAGAGAATCACTTCGAGCAAAGAGAAACCCGCTTGTCGTTTGTCCTGCATACTTCTCACCTCACTTTACGGATTGCCATTTGATAGTTCCCAAGTAAGAATTTAATTTCATACTCGGCTGTTGCCGAACGGCAAGACCACGTCGCTGCATAAATCGAGTGATAACTCTTAAAGTAGATGATGCGGTTTGACGGGGGAACGGCACATGTATGCCCATTCTGGAACGTTCGTTGCCATAACAGCCGGTCATCCGCAAGAACAAGGTATCCTGTCCCGTCTCCTCGAAATCGAAACTGCATCAATGATTGATCTTGCTTTGAGTACTGCATGAGCCGAAGCGTCTGAATATCTTGTTCCATTAGACGAACCTCTTGTTCAAGCGGAATCCAGTCCGGTCGTTTTTCAAACAGTGCCGGTAATAACAAAACAAGTAAACAAGCAATGATTGTCAGTACCGCCGTCATCTCAAATAAGGTAAATCCTTGTTCACTTCGTAAGTTCGCCAGTCTTCGGATCATACGTATACGTCTCCTGATCACAGACGAGGGCATTCGGTTTATCAGCTGTTCCGCGATTGATCGTCTGAAGTGATTCTGGATACTTCTTCTCTTTGGCATAGTAAAGGTTTACTTCTGACCGAATGACTCGAATGTTCGCCTCACAACTCACACCTTTCGCCTGGTCCTTTCCACTTGTCATCGTTGGAATCAAAACGAGCAGTAATAACGAAATGATCAATAAGACGGCTGCCATCTCCAGTAAGGTGAATCCGTCCTGTCTTTTTAAGAATTGTTTCATCGTATCGTCTCCTCTGTTTAGAATGGAAGCTGCTGTATCGCTAGCTGAATCGGATAATACAAGATGAGAAACAATGTTCCCGTCATGATCGTCAATCCGCCGTACAAAATCGGCTCGATCCATAACAACTTTTTCTCTAGTTCCTCTTCCATCGACTCATGCAAGAGTGTCGCTTGTTCAAGCAATAACGGTCCAAGATCTCCACTTTCTCGCGCTAAATGGACGATTCCAATCGTCTCGGCTTCGATGATCTCATCTTCGCCAAGCGCTTCTGCAAGTGGTTCCCCTGCCTGTTGTTTAGCATGTAGACGAGCATAGAGATGCCCTTTTTTATTCGCTTGTCCTTGCTCTAGATGGCGAAAGGTCTCTTCGAGCGAAAAGCCAGCATCGATAAATGATCCTACTTCGATCGTGAATAAATAGCTGTAGTAGAGACGAATCAAACGCTGTAGCGGTTTCAGTCGTAAAATACGGTTTAATGGAAAGAAGCGAAAGAAGAAGTAACCGGAGGTTAACAAAATAACGGGAATACTTGCGAGCATATATTTCGCAGAGGGGTGAAGAAGAAGATGAAGAAATGAGGGGAGAGTTTTCGGGTCCGACATCTCGAGGAGAGATGGAAATACGTAGAGGGCGTAAAAGAAGAACAGCAGGAATAGACTGGTCGCTAGAACAAGCGGATATCGGATCATCTTCCAAAACTTCGATCGCATTTCTGTTTCGAGGTCGAGCAGTTTTACGATTTGGCGAAGAACAAGCAATGGTCGCTCTGTCCTTTCTCCAACAAAAAGAAGTCGTTTTAAGGTATTCGTTAACGCAAGCGGTTCAAGGGATGCTGCAAAGGAGTCTCCTTTTTCAAGACGTTGCTCCATTTCTCCGACCACTTCCGAGAACGGATGACGCTCGAATCGTTTTAAAATGAGTAGTGTCTCTTTCGCGGAAATTCCTTTTGATAACAAGCGATGATATCGTTTTAAGAACCGACTTTGATCGCGGCTTGTAAGTTTCTGACGGTACAGCGGACATCCTCTCCTTTTCGCTCGAGATGAATGATGCGTTGACAGACAGCTAGCTCTGACTCTTCGATACCTAAACTGCGCAATCGTAATCGCGCTTCATCAATACTACCAGCGTGTAGCGTGAACAACACGACGTGACCACTAAGGGCGGCATTCATCGTCAAACGTGCTGCCTCCCTTGTCCGCACCTCACCAAAAGCAATCCAATCTGGATCCGCTCGCAGTATTTCCTCAAAACATCGCGTAGCAGTGAAGCCTGCTTTTTCATTTAGTTCCAGTTGTAAGACGTTTGGTACCGTACATTCCACCGGATCTTCAATCGAGATGATTCGTTTTTCTTCCATTGCACTCATCAAGGAATATAACATCGTCGTCTTTCCTGCACCTGTCGATCCGGAAATGACGATACACCCATGTCGTTGTTCAGCTAACCATGCGAAGTCCAATTGATCATGTAACGTTTGTAAAGCCGTTTCTCGAGAGACTGTCGAACGATAAAAACGCCACGACATCGCATCCCCTTGTCGACTCGGTAACAACGAGACACGCATTCCCTTTTTCCCATGTGGATACAAGCCACTTTGCGGAATTCGTTCATTTTGTTCCTTTAAGTTCGCCTCATAGCGAATATGGCTGACAAGCGTCCGGTAACGTGTCAGTTCTACGTCATCTTGTTCACACAGCCCATCGCTCGTTCGACAAACGATTCGGACGCGAGTCTCGTTCGGAACGAAATGAACATCTGTTGCACCGAGTGCTTCGAATCGTTCCATGAGTTGTGTCGTCCATTCCTTCATTTCTACTCACCTCCCTACAGCAAACAATACACAAAAAAAAGAAGCCGACCAAACCGGCTTCTTTACGATACGTGTGCCATTGTCCGATGTTTACGCTTCGCTAATGTCTCAAGACCCGGTTTATCATACCCAATAACGAGTTGTTTTCCATCAGTGATGATTGGGCGGCGTAACAATTTCGGGTTATCACTCATGAGGCGTAATAACTCACTGAGTTTCATGTCTTCAATATCAATGCCGAGATCTTTGAAGGCTTGACTGCGTGTTGCGAGCAAACTTTCAATCCCGTCTGTCGATAATTTTAACAGTTCCATGAGTTCATCAACTGTTGGAGCATTTCTGAACAGATGACGTTCCTCTACATCAACATGTTCCTCTTTTAACCATGATTTCGTTTTACGACATGATGTACAGCTTGGATATGTGAAAAAGACTAACTCATTCGCCATTTTTGCTCCTCCTCTCAAAGTGTGGGGTTTCATTACAGTTACTATAGCACGACATTTTGACTTTGTACACCTTTTGTACAACTATTGTACAACTTTTTTTGAAACTTCATCTTTTGTTCACAGTTATTCCTTAACAATCACTAGAACAGGATAGACGAATGATTGTTTGCTTGGTAAAATAAGTACGTATATTGACTATCTGTCGGATTTAGGGGGTTATAGGAATGGGGAGAATGTACCGCGTACTCGGTTTCTGGACTGGTATCATCGCAGTCATGGCATTTATCGGCGCATTGGGTGGCGATGCAAGCTCAAGTGAGCATACGGATTCATTTTTAGTCATGGGCTTCGTCTTCTTGGCACAAACTGTCTTTTTTGCAGCGCTTGGTTACTTGCGTTTAACTGAAAAAACGTATGTCTATATCTTTGGAGCTTACTTAACTGTATTTTTCATCGTCTTTACGTACTGGTCGAACTTCCAGATGTAATGAAAAAAACTCGTCATCCTCTTGGATGGCGAGTTTTTTTTGCTTATAGAAACGGATTGGTTTTCATCTCTTGTCGAATCGTCGTATTTGGACCGTGACCCGGATAGACTGTCGTGTCTGCTGGTAGTTCCGCAATGAGTCGATCAAGCGAACGCATCAATACGTCTTGATTCCCACCATAAAGATCCGTTCGTCCGACGCCTTGTTGGAATAGGAGATCCCCACCGAATGCGATTCGTTCTCCCTTGAAATAGAACGTCATACTTCCTGGTGAGTGTCCTGGCGTCTCAAGTACATGCATTGAAAAGTTACCGATTGCCAATCGTCCTGGTTGTAACAGATGATCGGCTGGCTTCATGCGCATTGGCGGCATGCCGAATTTTGCCGAACCATTCCATTCTGGATTACCAAGCCAGCCTGCCTCTTCCGCATGAACGTAGACAGGAGCTTCCGTGAAGCGTCGTAACATATCCACACCACCAATGTGGTCAAAGTGAGCATGGGTCAAAAGGATTCCTTTTAAGGTTGCTCCTCGACTTTCAATTTCATCGAAAAAACGCATATCTTCTGTTCCTGGATCAATGACGAGACACTCCTTGTCCTTAAATAACAAGTAGCCATTCTCAGATGCCATACCAGAAGTGATCATGACGATTTCCATTCTATAAAACCCCTTTTCAATAGACTCTTCCCCTACTATACACGAAATTGTCGAAAGTTCCTGCAACGCCCTCTCGACTTTATCCCGAGAGTCGGATAAACTAAAAAGTGAGATTTAAGTGAAATCTTCGTGAAATTCATAATGTGATTGTTTAAGGGGGAGTACGTCATGCATTTGGATCAACCAATCGGTTGGCTTTTCTTCTTCGTCGCACTCGTCGGTGTTTGGGCCGTCGTTCGTTCACTTAAGAAACGCCAAATGTTTCCACTCGTATTCGCGGCCCTAACTGTCGTCTTATTCGGCTGGTTTGGGATTGCGACATTGATTTACGGCGGTATTCCATCGTAATCAGAGTACGCTAAAAGAGAGGTGCCTCGAGCATCTCTCTTTTTTGTTATTTTATAAAAAGAGTAGACCTACTAGAACGTAGACCTACTCTCAGTATTATCTTACTTATTTTGAAGTTTGAAGGAAACGTAGCAAGTCGCCATAGATGACTTTATCTGAGAGTCCTAATTCTTTCTCAGATTGTTTCGTAGATTGTTTACACATTTCCGCTTGTTCCCCGTCCTTCACTTCTTCTCCTGTCTTACGGTCATAACATGTTTCTTGCGTGTAGACCGTCTTATCTGTTACGACAGAACCGTCACGGAACAACGCATAGTCTTTATGTTGTTTTGAGAAGAGATCGGTACCGAACAAGATCTCATTCTTGAAATCATGACCTAACAGGTGAAGCAATGTTGGTTTGATATCGATTTGACTCGCAACATTTTCGTGTTTGACACCTTTCGTTTGACCCGGTAAATGAATGACGAACGGTACACGTTGCAGTTGCGCAACATCATATGGAGTCAACTCATCTTTGTTCATGAGTTCTGCCATCGCAGCATTATGGTTTGTTGAAATACCGTAATGGTCACCGTATACCATGAAGATCGTATCATCCCACGTACCATCTTTTTTGAGACCTTCGATGAACTTACCGAGTGCCATATCTTGATACGCTAGCGCCTGAACGTAGTGGTTCAGTGTCGTAGAACTCGTTTCTAGCGGTGGTACGAGTTCATCTTCTGGTTTTGGCATCTCAAATGGATAGTGGTTCGTTAACGTAATGAATTTCGAATAAAACGGACGTGGTAAATCTTTTAACATCGGAAGTGACTGTTCAAAGAACTTGTCATCGAGTAAGCCCCACTCCGTCAAATCTGCCGGATCCCCTAAATCATAATCCGTCTCCGAGAAGAAACGATCTACGCCGAAACTGTTGTAGACGATGTCCCGGTTCCAGAATGACTTGTTATTCGCATGGAAAACAGCTGAGTAATAGCCATCTTCTTTCAACATCTCAGGTGTTGCACGGAATTCGTTCTCTCCGTTCGTAAAGAATGCAGATCCACGACCAAGTGGATAGATCGAATTCTCAAGAATGAACTCAGCATCTGACGTTTTCCCTTGTCCTGTGTTGTGATAGAAGTTATCCCATGAATGGGATTCCTTGATCAATTTATTCAAGTTCGGTGTAATTTCTTGACCGTTTGGTGCTTTTAAACCAACGGCAAATGATTGAGCTGACTCAAACGAGATGACGATGACGTTCTTACCTTTATACTTGCCGAACATCGCCGGATTGGCTGCAGCATGCTTCGAATCGATGAAGTTTTGGACTTCTGATAACTCAGAGCTATCCGCAAGTGCTTTTTGCGCAGATGTCTTCGACTGGATGAGTGCGTCATACATATGGAAGTTAAATGTTCCGATGTTCTTAACGAGTAATTCCCGGTCAAAGGCACGTGTCAATAATTCTGGACGTTCTGTCTCAGCAAGCGTCAAGTTTCCAAGGAAGACGACGACTGCTGCGACGAATGCAAGAATCGCGCGTCCACGTGACGCGACGTTTTTAGACATATCCATTTTCCGTAAGAAAAATGGTAAGATGATCAAATCGCCGACGATCAGTAAATCAGCCCAACTTAAAAGCGATGCGAGTGAAGCTGAAACCGTCTCCGCATTCGAAGTTTGGAACAATACTGGCAACGTCAAGTAATCATTAAAGAAGCGGAAAAAAATGATGTCCGCATATAAAATGATGGTTGCGACGAACAGTGTACCGTAAATGAACCATTTTTGAACATTTCCTCGGAAGAAGAAGCTAAATCCAAACATGAAGAGCGCTGAACTAATAGGATTAATTAGTAGAATGAATGCTTGCGCGGAGTTCGTTACGGGAACGTTGAAGAAAAGTGTATACGCTAAATACGTTTTTAACCAAATCAATAAGGTCGCAATCCAAAAAAGCTTATGCTCTTTATAAGTACTGCGAACGCCTTGACCCATCTTTAGGCGCATTCGCGACCAGATGTTTGCGTCTTGCTGCATAAAAACCTGCCTCCTAATTTACATGTGCTTTCTGCTTTCAGTTCACACAACTTACATCATAATGTACATATACCCATATCACGTGAAAATTTTACGCTTAGTTTTACAAAAATGCAACCGGAATCCGGAAGATACTTAACAATCACACAATTACTATACGTTTGTAAACAAAAAAAAGATTCGCCGGAGCGAACCTTTCATTGAAATTGAATATTATCATTTTTTCAAGAACATTTGCTTAGCAAGCCATGCACAGCCGATGACTCCAGCATCGTTTCCGAGTTCAGCGATCTTGAACGTCGTTGATCCAAAGACACGGGGTAACGCAAACCGTTCAAATTGCTGACGTAGTGGTGCAAGCAGTGTTTCACCTGCTTTCGAGACACCACCACCGATGACGATGATTTCCGGATTGATACTATTTGCTAGATTCGAAATCGCAAGTCCGAGGTGGAACGTCACTTCCTCTACGACATCCGTTGCGATACGATCGCCTTTCTCATATGCTTCAAATACATCTTTCGCTGTCACTGCTTTAATGTCATTCAGTAGTGTTTCTTGTCCTTTACGTTTCTCAAGACCAAGACGGGCGATACCCGTTGCTGAAGCAATCGTCTCAAGGCATCCTTTACGTCCACATCCACATAGGACGCCACCTTCAGGCAACATCGTGATATGACCGATTTCTCCTGCCATTCCGACCGTACCGTGAACGATTTGTCCGTTCGTGATTAGACCACCACCAACACCCGTACCAAGTGTGACAGCGAGTAATTCTGTTGCGCCACTACCGGCACCTTTCCACATCTCACCGATCGCTGCTGCATTTGCATCATTTTCAAGTACTGCCGGTAAACCTGTCAAACGTTCGAATTCACCGACGAGTTCAAAATTATGCCAACCGATGTTGACCGCCTTTTCGACGACACCTGTATTGAAGTCGATGAATCCCGGCGCGCCGATTCCCGCTCCGACGAAATCCTCTGGTCGTTTATCGCTTTCTTGACACTTCTCAAAGAATGATTTTGCAATATCTCCTGGAATTTGTGCCCCATCATTCAGGATCACCGTCTCAATCTCCCATTTTTCCACGATGATGCCTTGTAAATCCAAAATTGCCATCTTCACTGTCGTTCCACCGATATCAATGCCGAGTAACCATTTCATTGCTCTGTCTCCCCTATGCTCATATAATGTCTACTTGTTCATTTTAACGGACACACTCGTATTGCGCAAAGGGTTGCGCAACCTTAAACATTATCGGATTGTGAACGTTTTAACTCATGTCGTAAGATGAGTTTTGCTGAATCATACTGACGTTGCTCTAAAACGCCTGCTTCTTGCAATTCATCAAGTTCGAGCATCATCATCGCAATATCTGATGCTCGATCTCCTAGATAGATGAATGTTCCGTACGTCTTAAGTAACTGTTGTACATCATACAGTGTCTTCATCGACCATCGGCTCCTTTACATACGCATGTAGCAAATCATAGGTCGCTTGTAATGACGTCTCATGTGTTCGCTCGTAAGAATGGCTCGATTCAATCCCCGGACCAAATAGTCCGTGTCGAACATCATGGCCCGCACGCACTGCTGCCGAAGCGTCCGAACTATAGAACGGATAAATATCAACTTTATATGGGATACTATTGCGTTGTGCTAGACGTGTTAGCTGATGACGTAACCCTAAGTCATACGGACCGGAACCGTCTTTTGCACAAATCGAGACCGTGAATTCGTCAGAGTGCTGACCATCTCCTAACGCACCCATGTCGACCGCGATATATTCTGCGACTTCTTCCGTGAATCCAGCATTTCCACCGAACCCAACCTCTTCGTAATTTGAAATCAGGATCTGGACCGTGTGTGGCAGGTCGATGGTTTTCCATTCTTTAATCAATTCGAGCAACAAAGCAACCGATGCTTTATCATCGAGATGGCGCGATTTCACAAACCCAGTTTCCGTATAGAGGAAACGCGGATCAAACGTCACGACGTCTCCTACTTCAATCCCCGCGACCCGCGTCTCTTCTGCTGTCGTCGAACGAATATCAAGTCGGACTTCGATATTATCAGCGGACCGTTCCGTTTTATTCGTCTCGCGTGACGTATGGACACTTGAATGATGGAAAACAATCGTACCGGAAATCGTTTGACCGTCCATCTTATGAATGAGACAGTTCTCTCCTTCGATCGCTGTCCAAGCATACCCACCTAACTGTGATAAACTGAGTCGCCCCGTTGGCAAAATCTCTTTTACCATTGCACCTAACGTATCGACGTGTGCCGTCAGCAATCGTGTTCGGTTTGAAGCGCCAGGCAAAGTCGCTAAGATCGCTCCCTTTTCAAGTTTGCGATACGTGATCCCGTCTGCAACCAAACGCTTTTCTACATATGTAATCGCTTCTTTCGTCGAACCTGTCGGACTTGGAATCGAGACCAGCTCTTCAATCGTACGTATGACTTCTTTCATGTTCATTCGCTCCCTTTCAATCGGACTACACCGTACTATCCGCTTTGTTTTCATGATAACAAATATTCATTCTTTGTCGGTACTGATATCCTATATGCACTACGCGAAAAAGCTGTAGCACTTTTTTGCTACAGCTTTTTGTCCACACCATATAATGAACTTAGACGTATTTTTTCATCCAAATATCATCGCGGTATGTGCCGTCTTCTAATTTTNNATTTTACAGAGTCTGGATCTTCGGCATATACTTCAAAGCCGAGCGATTCGTAAAGACTTTGCGCTGCTTCATTTCCTGACAATACGGCAAGAATGACTTGCTCAACGTCTGGTAACTTCTTCGCCTCGTCGATCAAGGCCTCCATTAGAGCACGACCGGTCCCTCCACGATATTCAGGCGAAACATATACTCCGGAAATCATCGCTTTGTGCGACTCACGTGACAGTTCGTATGGCTTGACCTGACCAAACCCAAACAATACATCGCCGTCGAACATACCGAGCCAAATCTCATCGGAGTCGGGTTCTCCTTCTAGACCTTCTCGTACTTCGCGGAGCGGGGTTTGCTGTTCATCGTCAAACGAATGACCGAAAGCATCTGGATGATTCTTTAATCCCTCAAGGCGTAGATTCCAGTATTGTTCTGCATCCTCTTTAGTTAATTTTCGAAAAGTATACATGACTGTCGATTCTCTCCTTTTTTGGGTTTCATGACGTACAAAAAATAACGGAAAAACGCTTCTATCTCTTACTTAACCTTTTTCTAGTAAAATAAAACCTAGATTTTTTCTCTTTAATTTCACTTAAATACAGTAGTGATGTTTGCCTCTTCTTTTTTCTCATAACAAAAACTCAAAGGTGGACACTAAGATACAGGATCACCATTTGAGTTTTTAAGCTCTCTATTTATGAGGTTTTCGTCATGCTTCGCGCCGTTAACCTTGCAAGACAGGTTCGAGCGTCTGACGCAATACATCAGCAGAATGATGAAACTTCTTCATTTCTTCTTCCGTCAACGCGACTTCAATGATTTCCCGCACACCTTGACGATTGATGATCGCCGGTACTCCGATGTGAATGCCGGAAATCCCGTACTGCCCATCCACATATGCCCCGACCGTCAACAAACAGTTCTCGTTCCCAAGGATGGCACGCACGATTCGAACAAGTCCAAGTCCAATCGCATAATAAGTTGCTCCTTTACGTTCGATGATATGGTAGGCAGCATCCCGAACGTTGATATAGATTTGATCAAGGTCTGCTTGAGAATAACGATTGTCCTCAGCAAGCAGTTCATCAATCGTTTTTCCGTAAATACGGCTATTACTCCAGGCAGCGAATTCCGTATCTCCATGTTCTCCAAGAATGTAGGCATGGGCATTGCGAGAATCGATGTGAAAGTATTCTCCAAGCATTTGACGCAGACGTGCTGTGTCGAGTACCGTTCCTGATCCAAATACGCGTGATTTTGGAAGACCGGAATACTTCCAAGCCAGATGTGCCATGATATCGACAGGATTGGAAGCCACGACGA
>NZ_DFQK01000003.1:0-82302 GCF_002377745.1 Exiguobacterium sp. UBA3491 | reverse complement strand
TGCCATTGCCTCGCCTTCTGCTTTGGCTTTGTTGACATCAATGATGACAAGTTCTTCACAAAGTCCAGCTGTTGACATCTGATAAGCAAAGCTTGAACCAACTGCACCAGCTCCAATGAGGGCTACCCGTGTCACTTTCGCATGTAATTCCATATCGTTATGTCCACCCTTTCATTCGTCCTAAAAGTTTGTTAACTATCTCACAAATAAATTGTAACATCTTTCACATTCTTTGTATCATGTGAAATTAATCACATTTGTCCATTTTGTGTCATTGATATCCTAACATAAGGAATTACACACTCATATACTTTCCAGTTACCAGAATCGAATGATGATAAACCCGATTCCACTCGCTAAACCACTTGTTAAGACATTGACAGCATCATTCCCTAAAAGTCGAATGCCTGAAACGTAAACGGTCGGTTGACCATGGTGTTCTCGCTTTTCCGTGTATTCCCCACAAACCGAACATCGGTAAACGCGTTGCCCTACTGCTCCAAATAGTGTATCCAGTAGGCTCCCGAGTACACCGATGCTTGTTACGAGTAAGACGTCTCTTAAAGAAAGAGAAAATATCCAATGCGCTGCTACCGCAATGAATGCAGCTCCTGCAATCGTACCGACCGTTCCAATTAGCGACATCGCTCCACTCGTCCCTGCTGGTACCCGCTGTAACGTTTTGAGCGACCACGGATCACGTCTTGAGAGCGGCCCGATTTCGGATGCCCACGTATCAGCATTCGATGCTGCGATGACGAATAGAAATAACAAGAGATACGCAAAATCCATCGTCATGGCATACGCTAAGGCAGCAACGAACGCTACCCCTCCATTCGCAAGAACCTGCCATCCGTCACGCGCGCCATCTTTCTCAACGATGGAGTCGACCGATTGTTTTCTGGATCGTCCAACCTTCGATAACAAGCTCGAGCTACCAAAGAATAGTAAGAGTACTACTAATCCTTGCCATCCAAATCCAAATGAGACACCACTACCGACGAGCAGGGTCATGATCGCACCACTTGTCGTCAATAAATGAAAAGATCGTCCGGTCCAAGCAAGCAATAGACAAAACAAAATGGTCGCGCTCAGCATCGGATGACCTCTAAATCAGTGACGATCAGGTCAACGGGGATATCAAAGGCTTCTACTTCAAAATCGGAAAGAAGTTGTTCGGAAAAGGCAATCGATACTTTACATCCTGCATAGGTCACGAGTGCACGATCGTAATAGCCTCCTCCCCACCCTAAACGATATCCGTCCCGTCGATAGGCACGACCCGGAACGAGACAAAGCTCTGCTTGAGCAAGTGAAGCCCGACGTGCTGAAGCGGTCGGTTCAGCAATTCCCATCTGATTTGCTTGAAGTTGATCTTCTGGTCCATGTTCATAAAAGACCATCTCGTCTCCCACTACTTTTGGTATCAAGACCGTCTTGCCCTCTTGCCACGCCTGTTCAATCAGCATTCTTGTATCACATTCATTTCGAAAAGCTAATGTGATCGCGACACATGTCGCTTGTTGCCACTCAGGCAACAACAAAACATGTTCGTAAATCAACCGTTCCTTCTCCGTACGATTCTCCATTACATCTAATCTTTCTTTGATCAGACGGCGTACTTCTTGTTTGTTCATGACTGTCTTCCTTTCCACAAAAAAAGCCATCACACGAAGTGACGGCTTCCATCTCAATTATTTCACTTCACGGTGAAGTGTGTGCTTACGGAGACGTGGGTTGTATTTCTTCAACTCAAGACGCTCTGGGTTGTTACGCTTGTTCTTTTTAGTGATATAAGTACGGTCACCAGTTTCAGTGCAAGCTAATGTGATTTTAACGCGCATGGGATTCCCTCCTATCTAGCTCTCGATGTATCAAGTGATTTTGCTTTACATAAGGTTAAGCATACTCAAGTATCGTACCAAGAAAGGAAAGGAATTGCAACTGTTCATCCGTTCTTTTTCGGATTCGTCACGTGTTGATATGGTTTTTCAAGGTTCTCTTCAAAACGCAGTGGCTTCTTTTCGACGTGATACTCTTGTTCCACCCCGTGACGTGACTCTTCTCGTTCTAGATAAACGACCGCTGATTGGCGCAACGCATCTCCTTCAAGTCGTTTTAAGGCAACGACCAGACCACCTGAACGATCAGGAGAACGCTCACTTTCGACATCGTAGACGTTACTTACGAGTGGCAACTCTTTCATCTTCGCGATAGCTTGGGCAGCTGATGCGGTCTCCATGTTGAAGTTGTGGATGACTGCGAAATCAACGATCTTACTCAAGGCTTGCGCTTGGCGTAAGAATGCTAAATTTAGTGCCGCCAGTTGGTTATAGGTCTGAACGAGCGGTAGACCCGTCACTTGCACTCCGTAAACATGAACACCTTCTTCAAATCGATACGCTTCTGGATGTTCCGTGACGACATAGACATTCTCACCAGCAGCAGCAAGTCGTCGAGCGAGCTCCGAAGCCGGCCGGTCTGACGCATCATATTGTCGGACGAACAACAAGATGGCGTCCGTATTCCAAGATTTCTCACGCTTCACTGCCACGTAGTAATCATGTGCTGTCAAGAAGACATCCGGTTCAATATCTGAATCTTGAAGGAAAGGATATTCGCGATATCGATCATCCAACCATTCCACCGTCAGCTCCTCAGCATCCAGGCGACGCTCCGTTTCTTCAAAACGTAGGATGTGCTCCCGGAAACGATTCGCAGCATATTGAGCTGTCGTCTGTCCATCGAGGATGAACGGCCAGTCGCTCGAGACAGCGAGGAGGTATTCTCGAATGAGTTGACGCTTTGCTTTGACAGTCAACGCATCTTGATGACGATTTCGGGCTACGACACCTGCTAGTCTCTTCTCAAGTTGATGGAGATGACGAATCATCCAGTCATTCCGTTCATTGATCCAGACTTCCGCGTAGCCTTTTCGTCCCCACGTTCCCATCGCGACATGTGCCGTGTCGATGTCTTGGAAGTGACGTTCGAGGAAGATCGCCGGTGAAATCGACTCAATTCCTTGATCTTCTAAACGTTCCATCGCTTTACCGAGGAAGTCGGGACCTTCAAACCACCAGTGACCGAACAATTCGGCATCAAATGGTGCTGTGACAAGGAATGGTGGGAAGTTTTGTCCTTGATGCGCATCTAAATGTTCACCGAGTGCTTGTGCGAAGTCTGCTGCGTGCTCACTTGTCCGTTGCCATGCCCAATCACGGACGTAATAGTCTTTTTGATCCGTTTCTCCTGTTACGCGATGTAATTTCAACCCTGTATCATAACGTAGTCCCTCTGGGTGCATGAACTCAGCGATTTGATCCCACTCTCGATCGTACGCAAGGTCACGATAAAACTCGCGGTAATCCGGATGACCCGGGTATCCGATGACAGAGCTCCAGATTTTTCCGGAAATGATTTGATCACGCGGGAAAAGTGCCACACCGTGCGGCGAATAGACGGGTGCTCCGATTCCGTGTTTCGGTGACGGATCCGCGTTTAAGATTGAATGTTCGTCAACGAATGTATAACGAATGCCCTCTTCGTACAAAATACGGTCAAGTCCTGGCGTATACCCACACTCTGGCATCCAAAGACCAGTTGGACGGAATCCGTAATGACGTTCAAAACAGTTCAATCCTGTCTGAATTTCAGAACGTGCCGCTTGTTCGGACAACATGTGCGGACTGAATCCGTGCGTCGCCGTACAGGTAATCAAATCAAGATAACCTTGCTCCTTGTAATGACGGAATGCGCGGTTCAAATCTTTTTCCCAGTGAAGGAACGTATTCAATAAGTCTTGATAACGGTCTTGATAGAAAAGAAGCGCATCTCGTTCCTTTTGAGCAAGCTCTCGTTTTAGTTCCTGGCGAATCAAACGTAACGTATCCTCGATATGCTCGATATACCGCTCTTGAATCAATGGATCGGCAAGCATCTCGATGACGGGTGGCGAAATGCTGACCGTCCAGTCGAGCGGACGTGACAAGCGATCGACCTCCCACAATAATGGGATGTAGGTTTCTGAAATCGCTTCATACATCCACCGTTCTTCTAGACGATGCGCCTCTTCATGACGGATATATGGTAAATGTGCATGTAAGACGAGTGAAAAATATCCTTTTCGCATAGCTTCTCTTCCTTTCCCTCTCTCTAATTCCATTACCGGACGCGATCGAAATAGGAATAAGGACGTAATACCTCGACCCATTCCGGTTGTTCGACCTCTCCGTATTGCCAATGATGCACGACTTCCGCGAACCGTCCATCCGTGACCGGTTCGTCGCGTGGCGTCTCGACTGGTTTTGAACGCAGTACTGGAACAAAGTCCCCGTCGATCGTTTGAATGCCCCATTCAATGATGTATGTAGTATTCGGGGCGACTGGTCGAACGAACCAAGCATTCGTCATTTCCGGTAGCTCGAATTGATACGTCCGATTTGCCTGTCCTTGTTCGTATTCAACAAGCGTGACATCAATGATGCGTAATTCTTTACGAAACGAATCAAACGTCGTGTGATAGTGCGTCTCTAGCAACTGTTTCGACAGTTCAGATAATTCCCAGTAGACGTATAACGCTGTCGGTGACTGAACGATGGCATGGAGGATATCATCCTCGTAATGTGTCGCCATTCCAAACGCGTCGCGTTCGAGCGAAGGTACCACTTGCACAGACGGTACGACGTCTAATACCGGTGCAGTCGACTTTTTCGTCTGCTTGACCGTTTTTGATTTTACTTTCGGCGCTGCTACAGAAGGTTGTTCTGTTAACGATTTACGATATTTGGTCCAAGCATATTTGATTTTTCCTTCAGTCGTATCCAATTGAGCTGCGATTTGTTTTGTTGTCAGCCCTTGTTCCTTCATTTTAATGATTTGCTCAAGCATTCCCATTCCCAATCACCTCTCTGTCATTATTCACTTCTTTCCTATTCTACAAACGTGTTTCGAATCCCTTTACAAAAAAAGTAGGCAGAGGAAATTCCTCCTGCCTACTTGATTCATCCGTTTAAATCATAATGTTTTCCTTTTTCGAGATAGATCAGATGCTCTCCGACGTTCGTCAAATGATCACCCATCCGCTCGATGTAGCGGCAAATATTCGTGAATTGCATGACTTCATCGACGACGATCGGCTGAAGTGACATATGACGCATGTACTGGCGAAGTGCCTTATATGTCGTCTCATCAATGACGTTATCGAGATCAGACAGTGCTTTTGCTTTTTCGACATCTCCATCACGATAGGCGACGATTGCAGTTTCCGTCATATCCAGTAATGTCTCGAACGCTTCCTTCAACAACGAGATATCGATGACATACGGGAATGTTTCGACACGTAGAACCGCTTTTGAGATATTCCCCGCATAATCTGCAATCCGTTCAAGATCCGATGAAATCTTCATCGCCGTGATGATCCGTCGTAAATCCGTCGCAACTGGTTGTTGCTTCGCGATTAAGAGGATCGCATCATCGTTGATTTCGAGTTCAAGATCATCGAGTTCATTGTCGTTCGCAATGACACCACGTGCGATATCTTGATCATATTTTTCGAGCGCCTCTGCTGTCGTTGCGATTTGTTGCATCGTTTTTCGTGCTAGTAAAAAGACTTTTTGATCGAGTATTGCAAGGTTTTCTCCAAAAATTGTACGGTTCGCTGCCATTCGTCTCGTCTCCCCTTCTTATCCGAATCGTCCTGAAATGTAATCTTCCGTCCGTTTGTCGGTCGGATTTCCAAAGATCCGGTCTGTTTGATCGAACTCGACGACTTCACCATTCAAGAAGAATGCTGTTTTGTCAGATACACGTGCAGCTTGCTGCATGTTGTGCGTGACGATGATAATTGAGTAGTCCGATTTCAACTCTTGGACGAGTTCTTCTACTTTTAATGTAGAAATCGGGTCCAGTGCCGATGTCGGCTCATCCATCAAAATGACATCCGGCTCGATCGCGAGGCAACGCGCGATACAGAGACGTTGTTGTTGACCACCCGAAAGACCATAGGCATTTTCATTTAAGCGATCTTTAACTTCATCCCAAATCGCTGCTCGGCGTAAACTACGTTCCACGATCTCATCAAGGATTTTTTTGTTTTTAACGCCATGGACACGTGGACCATATGCGATGTTATCGTAAATTGATTTTGGGAATGGATTCGGTTGCTGAAAGACCATTCCGACAGACGTCCGTAATTCTTCAACACCATACTCTTTTTCAAAGATATTACGTCCGTGATACTCAATGACACCATTCGTCCGCACGATCGGAACGAGTTCGACCATCCGGTTCAATGTTTTGATGAATGTCGATTTACCGCATCCTGACGGTCCAATAATTGCCGTAACTTCATTTTTTTTGATATCAAGATTGACATCTTTAAGCGCGTGATCGTCACCGTACCATAAATTTAAATTTTTAACGTTATAGACGCTCTCGCGTGCTACTACTGGTTGGTTCATACGCTCTGCCCCTTCTGTGACGACTGATTTCGTATTCAGCTTCGTATCCATCATCTGTCTTCCTCCTTAAAAGAAATCCCTTCTATCTCGTTCGATTAATAGCGTTTAGAAAATCGGTTCCGGATCCAGATCGCAAGCGAGTTCATCGTCAAGAGAATGACCATCAAGATGATGATTCCTGCTGCTGCAAGACCTTGGAAGTCCGCTTGTGGACGACTTGTCCAGTTGTAGATTTGAATCGGTAATGCCGTGAACTCTGAGAAGATCCCTTCTGGCGCACGGGCGATGAAAATGGCAGCTCCGACCATGATCAACGGTGCTGTCTCACCGATTGCTCGGGATACAGCTAAGATGATTCCTGTAATGACTCCCGGAAGTGATGCCGGAAGAACGACTTTGAACGTCGTTTGCCATTTCGATGCACCGAGTGCGAGTGATGCATGGCGCATCGCTTGTGGCACGGCGCGAATTGCTTCTTGAGAAGAAACGATGACGACCGGAAGACTCATCAATGCGAGTGTCAAAGCTCCAGCAATCAACGTCGAACCAAAGCCCATATTACGGACGAAGAACGTTAATCCGAGTAATCCGAAGACGATCGACGGAACACCTGCGAGGTTCGAGATATTGACCTCGATGAACGATGTCATCCGACTCTTTTTTGCATATTCTTCTAAATAAATTGCTGCTCCAACACCAATGATGAAAATCATCGGGATGATCAGGAGCATCAAGAAGATGGAGCCCATTAACGCTGGATAGATTCCGGCACGTTCCGCACGACGAGATGGTGCGTTTTGTAGAAATTCAAGTGATAACCACGAAGCACCGTCACGGATGACGCCGAATAGGAGAATACCTAAGACGACGAGACCGAAAAACAGACCGACGAGGAAAATGACTTTCGTTACATTGTTGACGACGAGGCGTTGGCTAATGGATTTCTTAACTGCGACCGGGTCGATGATTTTTTTTGTGACAGGTTGCTTTTCTGGTAAGGCCATCTTAATACTCCTCTCTGAAGCGGCGTGTGATCCAGTTCGCGAGTAAGTTCATCAATAACGTAAAGACGAACAAGAGCGTACCAACCGCATAGATACTGTAATATTCAACTGTTCCAAATCCAGCATCGCCTAAAGCGACCTGAACGATATACGCAGTCATCGTCTGGACCGGCTCGAGTGGATTAACAGCAGCTGTCGGATTCGAACCACCAGCGATCGTCACGATCATCGTCTCACCAATTGCCCGAGACATTCCGAGTACGATTGAAGCAATGATTCCGGACAAGGCAGCGGGAACAACGACTTTTAATGCGACTTCAAGACGTGTCGAACCAAGAGCGAGCGCACCGTCACGAATTTTTTTCGGGACAGAGCTCATCGCATCCTCAGAAATCGAGGCGATCATTGGAATGATCATGATCCCGACGACGATCCCCGGACTGAGCGCATTGTAGATTTGAATGCCTGGAATTAATTTAACGAGTAGTGGTGTGACGAACGTCAACGCGAAGAATCCGAAAACGATCGTCGGAACACCAGCTAAGACTTCTAAAATCGGTTTTAAGATGCGGCGTGCACGGTCTGACGCATACTCACTTAAATAAATCGCAGACGTGAGGCCGATCGGCACGGCCACTAGCATCGCAATCACGGTAATCTCAAGTGTACCGACGACAAGCGGCCAAATCCCATACTCTGGTTGAGAGTTCAGTGGATACCAGCTCGTACTGCCGAAAAATTCCTTGAACGGAACGACTTCAAAGAAATGCTCGGTTTCAATGACTAACGTGAGAATGATGCCGATGGTCGTAACGACCGAGACGAACGCACACAGAAATAAAACGATCGGCATGATGCGTTCCATGACGTTTTTCACACTGAATTTTTGCTGTCGGTTCTGTTGAATCAGCTCGCGAACCGATTTATTGGGTGTTGAATTCATCCTTCTTCGCTCCCTACTCCTTCTTGACATGAGAACGGGACCCAACCGGTACAGACTTCCCCGGTTGGGCCATCCTCATGACTCGATGATTATTTCATTGCATCTTCGATTGCTTTTGTGTTTTCATCGTAACGATCTTGTGGCATTTTAATATAACCGACTTCTTCAGCTAAATCTCCAGCGTTTTCGTTCGCGAATTTCACGAAGTCTGCCACCTGTTTTTTATCGTTCAGTGATTTGTTGTTGACGTACGTGTAGATTTCACGTGACAACGGGTAAGATAGATCTTTGATTGTTTCTGGTGTTGGATCGACAGCATCTTTTCCTTCAGCTGAAAGTGGTACTTCTTTTAACTTATCTTTATTTTCAGCGTAGTAGGCATAACCGAAGTAACCGATCGCACCTTTCGTTCCTTCAACCCCTTTGACGAGTACGTTATCGTCCTCAGACAGTTGAACGTCTTTACGCATGTCTTTCTTCTCAAGTACTTTCTCAGAGAAGAAGTCGAATGTTCCTGAATCTTTCCCTGGGCTGAAGAACTTCAGTGGTTCAGCCGGATAAGAAGAATCAACATCTTTCCAAGTCTTAACGTTTGGGTCGAGCCAAATCTTTTCGAGTTGATCAAGCGAGAGTTCTTTTACCCATGTATTATCTTTGCTGACTGCAACAGTTAGACCATCATATGCAAGTGAAAGTTTTGTATATTCGATGTTGTTTTTCTTAGCTTCAGCTGCTTCTTCTTCTTTAATTTCACGCGATGCGTTCGAGAGATCCGTTTCACCGACGACGAAGCGTTTGAATCCGCCACCCGTACCAGAGACACCGACTGTGACATTTACGTCAGGTTGTTCCGTTGAATATTCTTCACCGACAGCTTCCATGATCGGGAAGACTGTAGAAGAACCGTCGATTGCGATTTTCCCTTTTAAATCAGATGAACTAGCAGAACCGCCTTTATCGTTACCACATGCTGCCCCCACTACTGCGATTGATGCTACCGTTGTAATGAGTGCTGTTTTTTTCATCCAAGACATGATTAATTTTCCTCCTCGAAAGTATGTCGCTGACGATGCTACGACTTTTTATCCGTTTTCCTTACAAGACTTATACTACGGATGAACTATTAAAACGAAATGAATCCAACGTAAAAGAATTGTAAAGGCGTGTTTTTTAGTGTTTACAATTCGAAATCCATTACAAAAAAAGGTCAATACAAACAAAAAAACGAGAGTGATTGCTCACTCTCGCTTAGTTTCTAGTTAATTTGGTTTAGTCTGCCACGGTACGTCCTTAACGTTGAAGTACGCTTTGACAAGATCATGACCGATTTTCGAGTTAACAGTCTCTTGCTCCATGTAAGGAAGGAACACGGCCCAAGCCATCTCTGGATTGTCATACGGTGCCCAACCGACAAGATTCGAGTTCAACGAACGAACCGGTTGCCCGCTTCCGTCACGTAAGGCGATTCCGTCATCCCCATAGACGCTGACCTGTGCAGTACCTGTTTTTGCTGCAGCATCGATTCCAGTTTGTGCGATGACTTTGGCTGTACCACGCTCACCTTTTACAACACGGTGCAACCCTTCCCGGACATGATCAATATTATCTTGACTGACTTCAATCCGGTTCAGATAATTCGTTTTAAAGCTGTAATCGACTTTTTTCGTACCCTTTTCAATCGAGTTCGACGCCAATACTTCTTTTAAGAAGTGAGGCTGAACTCGATAACCACCGTTCGCAAGTGTTGAAATGTACTGCGCGACTTGAAGCGGCGTAAAGGCATCGTACTGACCAATGACTCGGTCCATCAACAACGTGACACGGTCTGGCGTCCCTTGAACACCTTTTGCTTCGTAAGGCAAATCAACACCTGTCGTCACCCCAAGACCGAACTGACTATAGTAATTCTGCATGATGGCAGCTGCTCCATCCACGCTCGCACCAGCAATCCCATTGCTCGGATATTTCGCCATCCGCATCGCAATGTTAAACATATAGACGTTCGACGAGCGCTCAAGCGCCGTTAAATCCGTAATCGGTCCCATGTTAACATATGATCCTTTTTTTGTACCTCCGATTGTGATCGGTGCATCGTTGATGACTTCGTTTTGACGAATGACACCTTCCTGTAGTCCCATCGCAACTGTCGCACCCTTTATCGTTGAACCGATTTGAAGAGACGTCAAGACATTATTAATCGCTACATCCGTGAACTTCCCAGTCGAAGGATCAAGCTTTTGACCTGACATCGCTAAAATCTCACCAGTTTGTGGATTCATGACGACGGCATATCCTTCTTTTAAATAACGACTACCCATGCCACGACCCATTTTGATCGCTTGTTGCATGATTTGATCTACTTTTTTATTGTATTCCGCATCAACGGTTAGAACGAGGTCCTTCCCGGACTCGCCTTCTTCACGTTTTGGATCACCGACCGGTTCTCCATTAAACGTTTCGTACACATCGTATGCCGGTTTCCCGCGCAGAAGATCTTCGTACTGTTGCTCAAGGAACGAAGTCCCGACACGATCATTCAAACTATATCCTTTTGCTTTGAACTCCGCTTGTTGTTCTGCCGGAATCTTCGAGTACTTTCCGAAGATATTGCGAAGTGTTCCTTCATACGGATAAGAGCGTTCGTAAAACGGTTCAACCGATACACCTTTCAAATCTTCTAAATTTTCATCGATGATTGCCATCTCTTTTGCAGACGCACCGAGCTTGACGAGTTGTGGATCAAGTGCATAACCGACTTCCATGTTATGTTTGATCGCAATGACTTCCATTGTCTTGTCATCATAATCGATATCTTTTTTCGTGATCGCATCCAGGCGGATTTGATCTTGTTCCGCAATCGAAAGCTTACTTTGCGCTTCCGTCGAAGGATACTTCTTTTTCACTGCTGCTTGGTAACGACGATCCGATTCTTCCGTGTTCGTCGCGACCCAAAAATCCTTGATGTCACGTTCCGTGACTTTCCAGTCTTTTTTAGGTAGATCAATGATTGCTGCGAGACGCTGCGCGATTTCAATACGTTCATCTACTTTCGTCGATTGTGCGCGACGATATACAATGGAGTATTTAGAAATTGTATCGACAAGTAGACGACCATCCCGGTCATAAATCTTACCACGTGGTACTTCATACTTTGATGCAGTCATCTCCGTTTTTTGGACTTCCCGCGAAATTTTTTCACCATTGACGATTTGAACGACTCCTAGACGGAAAATCAAAATCGCAAACAATAAAAAAACGACGAAGAACATTAAATTCAGACGAAGCGGCAGATGATTACGCCGTCTTCCTCGTACGGTGATTCGTTTAGCCATGGCGTACTCCCCTATCGTTCAAAAGTCATCTTGTTTCATTATATAGAAGGAAACTTTCCATAACAACCTATCCCATGATTTTCCGTATTAAAAAAAGCGTATCGTTCACAATTGAACGATACGCTTTTTTCCATTACTTCGCGTCAGCGTAAAGCTTCGCTACGTGGTCCCAATCAACGACGTTGAAGAATGCATTGATGTAATCCGGACGACGGTTTTGATAGTTGAGATAGTATGCATGTTCCCAAACATCAAGACCAAGGATTGGCGTTTTGCCTTCCATGACTGGTGTATCTTGGTTTGGAGTCGAAACGACTGCCAATTTCCCACCGTCAACGATCAACCAAGCCCAACCAGAACCGAAACGAGTTGTTGCTGCTTTTGCGAACGCATCTTTGAATGCATCAAATGATCCGAATGCTTCGTCGATTGCTGTTGCGAGTTCTCCTGTCGGAGCTGCGCCATCGTTCTTCTTCAGCAATTTCCAGAAGAATGAGTGGTTCCAGTGACCGCCACCGTTGTTACGGACTGCAGTTTGAATGTTTGCTGGGAGAGCATCCAAGTTTTGAAGAAGTTCTTCAAGTGACTTTCCTTCATGTTCTGTACCCTCAAGCGCCGTATTCACGTTCGTGACATACGTGTTGTGGTGTTTCGTGTGGTGAATCTCCATCGTACGAGCATCGATATGTGGCTCAAGCGCATCATAAGCGTAGCCGAGTTCTGGTAATTCAAATTTTGACATGTTCATGTCCCCCTTTGTGCTATTTTCGAAAACTTCAATACCCTTTAAGACTAGCAAAAGTACCTGTGTTGACGCAAGTCAAGACCCTCGGATTTACTCGACTTCTCGCGGAGCAAAAACAGAGACGCCTCCGCCCGGTACCGGGAAGACACCAAATCCTTCTTCGTCGATCACGACTGGATGATCTTGATGGTTTGTATAGTCGAACCATTCTTGACCCGCTCGCTCTTCACCGACGAACATGCGTTTCTCGCACATGTCGGCGTTCGAAAGCAACACGGCACAACCTGAGTTCTCGATTTCATCGACACCAAGACGAACCCAGCCTACACAGTGCGGGTCATCAAGATAATCCTGTTGTTCTCCGTATGCTTTATGATAGCGCGTATAGAGCAGGGCATTGATCATCTCTTTTTTTCCTTCGACAGGGGTCGGTCCTTGGACGCCATAGTAATCCCCGTAAAAGACACATGGATATCCGTCCTTACGTAACAAGATCGCTGCATAGGCATGTTGCTTGAACCAGTCATCCACCCATGATTCTAGCGACTCGCCAGGCTGTGAATCGTGATTGTCGACGAACGTCACGGCATTCGTCGGATGCGACTCGACGAGCGTATCCGCAAACAATGTCGTTAAATCAAATTTTTCTCCCTGCTTGGAAGCTTCATGGAATTTATAATGAAGCGGAACATCAAACAAATCAATCGTGTAGTCGACACTGTCCAGGAAATGACGGCAATCGTCGAGATCTGACTTCCAAAACTCGCCGACCATGTAAAAATCGCCTTCGCTGCTTTCCATCATCGATTTCGCGAATTCACGGACAAATTCATAGTTGATATGCTTGATTGCATCAAGACGGAAGCCTTGGCAATCGATCGTGTCCTTGAACCAGTGTCCCCAACGAATCATTTCTTCCCGTACCGTCGGATGATTGTAGTCGATGTTTGCAAACATGAGATAGTCATAATTGCCGAACTCATCATCTACTTGGTTGTTCCAATCTTTATTATTTCCGGAAATCTTAAAGATCCCTGTTTTTTCTTCGCGCGCGTCAAAATCCGTTCCATTGAAGAATTCGTGTGTCCAGACGAAATCCGAATACTTTCCATTACGACCTGGGAAAGTAAACTTCGTCCACGCATCGATTTCAAACTCTTCTGAAATTTCTTTCGATCGATCTTCTGGATTGACTTCTACTACTTTAATCGTTTCGAGTTCGTCTGCTGCAGCTTTATGGTTCATGACAACATCCGCATAAACAGCGATATCGTTCTCATGGGCAACTTCGATTGCTTCGACCAGTTCATCCTTTGTGCCATATTTCGTCCGGACCGTTCCTTTTTGATCGAACTCGCCTAAGTCATAGACATCATAGATGCCGTATCCTGTATCTTCATCCGACTGACCTTTCGATGCTGGTGGAATCCACACGGACGTGATGCCAGCAGCACGCAATTCAGGCGCTCGTTCTTTCAAACGTTGCCAGTGCTTTCCATCATTCTCTACATGCCACTCGAAAAACTGCATCATCGTATGGTTACGTTCCATCTCTCTTCGCTCTCCCTTAGTTACTATAGTATGAATATTATTACAATACCTTTACTATTCCCCGAGCGAACAAAAATAAACGCTTCCCGTTTGCAACGAGAAGCGTTCAACCAAATGGACCCTGCAGGACTCGAACCTGCGACCGGACGGTTATGAGCCGTCAGCTCTAACCAGCTGAGCTAAGGGTCCTTAAGTAATAGTAGCGGCGGAGGGAGTCGAACCCACGACCTCACGGGTATGAACCGTACGCTCTAGCCAGCTGAGCTACACCGCCATGATGTATGTTTCTTACTCTTACTAGATTACGAGATATGGCGAAACTTGTCAATATGCTATTTCAAAAAAATAAACAGCTGATTTCATTTTTTGAAATCAGCTGTCATAGATGAATCGTATTTCGTTTAGTTTGTTAATGCGGTCCGCTGTTCAAGGACGAGATCCGTGATGTTCACAGCGTGATCGCCGATTCGTTCAAGGTTTGAAAGTAAGTCGACGAAGATCATTCCCGCTTGTCCTGTACATTCACCAGCATTCACGCGAAGTACATGATGCTTACGGAATGAACGTTCGAGTGCATCAAGTTTCCCTTCAAGTTCAAGAACTTTTCGAGCCCGTGTGACATCGTCTTCTTCGACGGCGCGAATCGCACAAGCGACGATTTCTTGTGTCAGGACATACATCTCATCAAGCTCTCGCTTCGCAGATGTGGTGAACTGAATCCGGTTGACGATCTGGAAGTCGATTAATTCAACAATATTCTCGACATGATCACCGATCCGCTCGAAGTCATTGACAGCATGCATCAGTAGCGAATGATCATTTGATTCACGCTCTGATAAATCATGTGCGGCTACTTTGACAAGATAACTCGTGACTTCTGTATTTAAGTGGTTGATCGCGTATTCAATCTGCTCGGATTCTGAAACATCTTTTTTATCATGCGATTGCGTGTAACGGTGTGCTTTCGCAAGTGCGTCTTTTGAGAATTCACCCATACGCAAAACTTCAAGTTTCGCTTGGTTTAAGGCAAGCGCAGAAGATTGATTTAAGATGTTTTGATCGAGATGACGCGGTTTTGAATCGATCGTCGTATCCGTACCTGGTACGATTTTTTGGACGAGCCATGCGATTTGTGCGATGAACCAACATTGAATCAATGTGTTGACGACATTGAACGTTCCGTGTGCAAAAGCAATTTGCATTTTCGGTTCTAAACCAAGCGCGTCTGTAATCCATGCGATGAAGCTTGAGAACACTGGTAATGCAATCAAGAACAAAATTGTTCCGATGATATTGAAGATGACGTGTGCGGCGGCTGTCCGTTTGGCTGCGATCGACGCACCAAGTGCTGCAAGTACTGCCGTAATCGTCGTTCCAATGTTATCACCGAACAAGACCGGTAGTGCCGCTTTGATATCGATCATGCCACCAGCGTACAACTCCTGTAAGATACCAATCGTTGCTGACGACGACTGGACAAGAACAGTAAAGATCGTTCCGACGAAGACACCAAGTAATGGATTATCCGACATCGAGACAGTCAATTCACGGAACCAAGCACTTGATTCAAGTGGAGCCATCCCGTCCCCCATCAATGTGAGACCGTAGAACAACGCACCGAAACCAAAGAAAATCTGTCCGATATACTGAACACGTTCTTTATTGAAGAAAAAGATCAAAAAAGCACCAATAGCGATAGCGGGAAGTGCCGCTTCTTTAACATTGAAGCCAATGATGAAGGCAGTGATCGTCGTACCGATGTTCGCTCCCATGACGACACCGATCGCTTGTCGTAAATTCATCAGACCCGCACTAACGAGTCCAACGACGATAACGGTCGTACCGGAGGACGACTGAATCAGTATCGTGACGACGATACCTGCTAAGATACCTAATAGTGGATTCGTCGTATACTTATCGAGGATATAACGTAATCGGTCTCCCGCTGTTTTTTGGAGACCATCTCCCATATACTTAATACCGAAAAGGAAAATCCCAAGTCCACCGATGAAGGTGAAAATCATTTCCTGCAAATCATAGTTCATCTTGCCAGCTCCTTTATTTGATGTGGATTGATGTGTTTGTAAAGTTTATTTTTTTCGACTCCCCTATTATGTAAAGGTCTAATGAACTTGTAAATAGTTTTTACGACATCCGATTGTTAAGGTTTTATTAATCTGTACTATCACAAAAAAACCTTTATTCTTAAGCATTTAATACAATTTAAAATTCTGTTATAAAACAATGAAAAGAGTGATATTCTTGTCTTTTTTACGTCAACTAATTAATTACTTACACACTTCGCTAATTCCAAATCGCTCATTTTTACGCCTTCGCCTAGCAGATGTTTCTTTGTATTTTTGTGGATTAGCTTGGATTTCACTGTGGACGACGATTATTGATTCCTTCTTTTTACAAAAAGATATCCCAATCGTGATTTGGTTCGTTCTTCACTTCATCTTCATCGCTATTGCCGTCTTGCTGTATTTGCTCTTGATGGCATATCTGACGAAAGGATTCGTTCGTCTGTTACTCCCCCGCACATGGGCATATCGTCAGACGTTCCCTTACACAGTTGCAACGAATCTATGGACCTTCCCCCTTGGCATGCTTCTTTACCAATTGGGGCATCATCAAATAGGAGTCGCTTTACTTATCCTCGGGCACTTCGTTTACACGTTGGCGCCATTATGGATCGCCCGTTCCCCGAAACCTCGCGCGTCACGTAAATCTCGATGAGTATCAAAATCAGGCGTCCGACGGATTGACGGACGCCTTACTTTCATTAAACAATTGTAAATGTTCGATTTTCGTTCTTGTTTCTCGATTTTTAGGGAATAGTTCGATATGATAGAAAAGGTAAACATAAACAATATGGCGGTATGCCACAAAAGGAGATTTTCGATATGCCGAAAATGGTCCATCGCTCTAAGACTCGTCCCGTTCGTGTAGGGGACCTTGTCATTGGTGGAAATAATGAAGTCATCATCCAAAGTATGACGACAACTAAAACACACGACGTCGAAGCGACAGTCGCTGAAATCCTACGTCTTGAAGAAGCTGGTTGCCAAATCGTCCGCGTCGCTTGTCCAGAAGAACGTGATGCGCTCGCACTTGCAGAAATCAAAAGCCGAATCAACATTCCGCTTGTCGTAGACATCCATTTCAACTATAAACTCGCGCTCATGGCGATCGAAGCTGGCGTCGATAAAATCCGGATCAACCCAGGTAATATCGGTCGCCGCGAAAAAGTCGAAGCCGTCGTGACAGCAGCAAAAGCGAAAAACATCCCAATCCGGATTGGGGTAAACGCTGGTTCACTCGAAAAGCACATTCTCGAAAAATACGGTTATCCAACAGCACGTGGTATGGTCGAGAGTGCCTTGCACCACATCAAGATCCTTGAAGATCTCGACTTCCATGACATCATCGTTTCATTGAAAGCATCAGACGTTCAGTTGGCGCTTGAAGCATATCAACTTGCTTCTGAATCGTTTGACTATCCACTTCACGTCGGGATTACGGAATCGGGTCCACTTCGTTCTGGTTCATTAAAATCAGCAGCAGGACTTGGAGCGATCCTCTCACGCGGAATCGGAAACACGGTTCGTGTATCTCTTTCAGCAGACCCTGTCGAAGAAGTAAAAGTCGCAAAAGAAGTCTTGAAATCATTTGGTCTCGCAGCCAACGCGGCGACATTGATCTCATGTCCAACATGTGGTCGGATCGAAATCGATTTGATGTCGATCGCTGCAGAAATCGAAGACTACATCGAAAATATCCAAGCGAACATCAAAGTTGCTGTTCTTGGTTGTGCAGTCAACGGTCCTGGTGAAGCACGTGAAGCCGATATCGGTATCGCCGGCGCTCGCAACGAAGGATTGTTGTTCCGTCACGGAGAAATCATTCGTAAAGTACCAGAAGCAACAATGGTCGAAGAATTGAAAAAAGAGATTGATGCCATCGTCCTCGAAAAACAGGCTGAAAAAGAAGCCGAAAAAGCAAATCACGTATAAGATAGGGGCTCCTCTTTGATGAGGAGTCTTTTTTCGTATCTCGATTTCGACTATGTTATACTAAGTGAAGAAAAATTCTTAGAACGTGGGTGACTGTAAATGAAAATTGGAATCGACATCGATGGAACGATCACACATCCATCCTCTTGCTTCACTTACATGAATAAACATCTCGGAACGTCGATTGACTTCAATCAGGCGTCTGAATATGAATTGCATACGTATACGGATATGAATCAAATCGAATTTTGGGACTACATGGTGAACTCCGGTCACGAGACAGGAATTTATCGTGAGTCCATCCCTCAAGAACATGTTCGCCACCACTTATGGAATTTGCGGAAGCAATATGATCTCCATTACGTGACAGCACGATCGGAACTCGTTCGTCCTGTAACTGAAGAGTGGATCAAACAACATGAACTTCCTCTTGATTCCTTAATCATGACGGGATCACACGACAAAGTACAAGTCGTCCGTGATTTATCACTCGATTTGTTTATGGAAGATCGATTAGAGAATGCTGTGCAGATCGCAGAAGATACATTCATCCCTGTGATTTTGTTCGACGCACCTTATAACCGTAAAGCCGTACCGAATAATGTTATTCGTGTCGCTTCATGGAATGAGGCCGTTCAAGAGATTCAAAAATTTGCACCGATTCGTTAAAACAGCCGATTAGGCTGTTTTTTCCATTTTTTACGTTATTGAACTCTGAGATATCTTACAATGCTTTTCGTTTTAAATTTTAAACTAGGAAGTGCTTCATGATGCTTGCTACAGTGAATATCTTTTTTATTAATATTTGTATTATTTTTCTCGTTTCTACATTCGCCTTTTATCTGCTTCGTGATCGTTTACCGATTCAACCCGACTCGATGATGTCTACTCGGCTGTATTTTGGTTTTGCTAATGGGATCACCGGTATTCTTCTTATGCATCATGCGATCGATTTAAACGGCGCACTGATTGACTTGCGTTTGTTACCTCTCGCTTTATCCGCTTTATTCGGTGGTAACATCAGTATCACAGTGACGGAATTAATGCTTCTGATTTATCGTTTGTTAATCGATAATGGCGATTCTATAAATGCCCTACTTAGTTCTGTCATGACGCTACTCGGTTTTTTGATGCTGTCATTTATTTGGCGTCGGTTCATTACACGGCAAGGATATTTTTTTACCGCCATCGTGACAGTCGGTTCTCTACTTGTTCTTTGGCGACTGATTACGAGTAATTCCCCTGTAGATGCCTGGAGGACGATTTATATTCCTTATTTCATCTTAACGATTGGCGGAGCCGTTTTGTTTTATCGTTTGTCACTACTCCTGCAACAACATTTTGTTCTTTACTCTTATCAATCCTATCTCGCTTCGACCGATCAATTAACAAGGCTTGCGAATCGACATGTCATTTTGGAAAAGGTCACGACGCTTGAAAAAAACAGAGCTTCTTGGGGCGTCATCTTGTTTGACTTAGATCACTTCAAGAGTGTGAATGACACGCATGGTCACGCCGGCGGCGACGCCGTCTTGCGCCATTTTTCGATTGTATTGAATGAACGTTGTCCCGCACCTGTTACAGTTGGTCGATATGGCGGTGAAGAGTTCATCGTCATCATTCCAGATTGTGACCTTTACGAACCTATTCATTTAGCAGAAACAATCGTGGCAGCCGTTCAACAAACGCCATTTGTCATGCAGGATCACGCTGTATCGATCACGGTATCTGCTGGAATTGCTTACGCTCATCATCAACCCGCTGAAACGGTCTTCAAGCAAGCAGATGCTGCTTTGTATGAGGCAAAAACACAAGGTCGAAATCAATATCGACTATATCAATCATAAATACTGTATGAAAAAGCCACTTCTCTCCGAAAGATTCGGACTGAAGTGGCTTTTTAGGGATTAATGAATCGTTCCTTCATTCGTTTTTTGTAGCAGACAGATGATTTCTTCGAGTGGTACAGGTTTAGCGAAGAAGTAGCCTTGGAATAAATGAATCCCGATTTCTTTGGCAATGCGTACTTCTTCTCCCGTCTCTATCCCCTCGACGATACATTCGACATGCATTGACTGACTCAATTGAAAAATCGACTCAAGAATTGATTGTCGTTTCTCTGATGCTCCGATTTGTTCAATGAATTGCTTTGGAATCTTTAATTGACGTAACGGTAATAAACGTTCGAGGACGTGATACGAGGCATGACCAGTCCCGAAATCATCAAGAGAAACTGGAAAATCGAGTGTTTTGATGCGTTTGAGCGCTCGATGAATCGATTGACTCTCAAAATCAAGCGACTGACTTTCCGTGATCTCGATCTTAATCTGTTGCGGCTTTAGTGCATACTTGAGTAGCGTTCGTTCAATGAATGGCATGAATGACTCACTCGTCAATTGTCGTGGCGATACATTAACCGATAAGGTAAATTCATCCGGAACGAGACCGATCAATGCTTTACGCGTCTTACACCCTTCCTCAAAAATCCATTCTCCTAGACGAATCATCAAGTCACTTTTTTCAGCAATCGGGATGAAGACGGATGGTCGATCAGCTCCTTGCAACGAGGTCTTCCAGCGAACCAATGCTTCAAGACCAATGAATTGCTCTGATCGAACATCGTACTGCAATTGATAGACGAGGTGAAAGTCCGTTTCAATATTAGCCTGTGCTAATGATTGTGCTGCTTTGACTCGCAATTCTTGATCCTTTCGCCAGGCTTGGTCAATGCACATCACACGTTCATTTTGTTGAGCGGCTTCCTGTAGCGCAGTCAATAACTGCTGTACTCGACGCTTCCGATTGTCCGTCGCCCCTTCTCCATTATCGATGACGATGGATATGTTGACGTAGACATGATGCCCTTCGATTTCGTAAGGTATGGAAATTTCTTGACTCAATTTTTCCATCACTTCCTTACATGCCACCTTGTCCGGCTTTTCCATGACGATCAATAACGTTCCTGCTTCGATTCGAGCAAACGCTTGATATGGAGGTAGTTTTCGCTTGAGCCGTTCGATACATGCCCGTAACACTTGTGACTGAATGTCTTCTCCAAAATACCGTGCCAACTCATAATAATTTTCTAAATGAATACCGACAAAAATGAGCTGTTTTTCAGGTCTTGGGAAATCGACTTCGTTCAATCCTTGACGATTCAAAATACCTGTTTCTTCGTCACAGCGTGCCGTATCGTGTAGTTGTATCGCCAAATCATTCAAACGATTTAAATTACGGATATGCAAGTGATTGATGACAAGGGCGATTGAAACACCAATTATAATCATGCCAATTCGTCCATAATGATCAGTCGGATCAATTTTCACCGTCACGGTATCGGCATTCCACATGACGTAAAAACTAGTTGCGATGGCAATGATGATGGCGTACCACATCATGATTCGTTGATACGAAATCAAAGCGATCATTAAAAACAAAAAACTGCTAACCCAAACGGTGACCGCCGCATAAGGTAAAAAACTAATCGAAGTGATTGGAACAACGAGCAACATCAAGGACAATAAGTGGGTTTGCAACACCACGTCCATCTTACGACGACTGATATAAAAAATAAAAATCCCCATGAGGACTAAAAATGAAATAATGACAGAACGACTTAAATATGCATTCTTTATCGTCTCTTCCGTCGTCGTATAAATGATTAAAGCGCCAACAAGCATCATGAAAAGGGCAAAATTTCCGATCCACCATTGTTGTTTCCGAACAATGTCCTCCATGTATTTCCCTCCTTTCCATTAGTTTTTTCGTATATAGGTTTCGACATCGCTTGATGATACTCCTATCGTATCGAACGTGTCAATTCTTTCCTAAAAAGAAAAGTCTTCCCTCATACGTGTCGCGGAAGACTTTTCTCTAACAATTATTGTCCTATAACCCAAATCGTCCTAACTCTTCGATGACATCCGTTGCTAACAAACTACTTGGATGTAATCGTCGTTCAACTTGTTTTGAAGCACGCGCATACCACTCTGCTCCTAGCGCTAGCGTTCTTTCGACATCTCCTGATGGATGTTGCGCAAGGAGACTCGTTAAAATTCCAAACAAGGTATCCCCGCTCCCTCCCTTTGCGAGACCACTCGATGCACCAGAGATGACAAACCCACCTCCATCTGGTTTAGCGATTAAAATGACATGGGATTTCAAAACGACAGTTACTTGATGCAAGACGGCATACTCAGTTGCTTGACCGAATAGATCATCTTGAATACTTGCAACAGTCTGATTCGTCATCCGAGCGAATTCGCCAATATGCGGTGTGACGATGATCGGCGCGGTTCGTTCTGGGTAACTTTCTTTTATTAGTGCTCCGGCATCTAACACTACCGGTAGATCACTTTCAAGTAGATGATCCACCCATGTTTCGGCTACTTCTTGCGATAAACCAGGACCGATTCCAACTGCTGATATGGAAGATAGCACGTTCTGAATCGCCGGTAACGTCTGGTCCATGACCATCGCTTCCGGTGCTTGAACGATGATCCCCTGTTTCGCAAGTGACGTCGTCGCGACTTGTAGTTTACCGACTCCCGTTCTTAAGGCTGCCCGCGTCGCGAGTTGGATGGATCCCGGCATCGTGTCACTTCCTCCAATCAATAATGCCGTTCCGTATGTCCCCTTGTGACCGTATGGTTCCCGCTTAAACAAGGAAGCCAGATCCTTAGGTGAGACGCGCCATTCACCAAAAGCCGGTAATCCGATATCTAGCGTTTCTGATTCTCCATAAAACGGTGCCGTCCGTATCAAAAAGGTAGATCGTTTCATCGCATGCAATTGAAATGTCGCATCTGCTCGAATCGCTATTTCTTTGAATCCTATAGTATGGTCCGTCGGCACACCGCTCGGAACATCTATTGCATAGATGCGTGCTCCTTGCTGCTTTTGTTCCGATACGAATGCACACTGCGCCTCGAATTCCGGATTAATCCGACCTGGATCAAATCCAGTACCGTATAAGGCATCCAAAATGACATCATATCGACCACATGGTTTTTCGGCTACAAGTCCGAACGCTTCTGCATAATGAGTATGAATCGCCGCACTATCCGAACGACTCTTTCCAAACGGAGTGAATAGCGTGACATCGAATCCGTCACGTATCAGTTCGCGACCAATGACATAACCATCCCCACCATTATTACCGGTTCCACACAAAATCAGTATTCGTTCTGCCTTCGAATGGCGCGTTTTAATCTGTGTTGCGATCTGACTTCCGGCTCGCTCCATTAACACCTCGAGCGGTAGCCCAGATGTCCGTGCCCACTCATCAATTTGTCGTGCTTCCTGTGTATCATAAATCATCATCTCATCACCTCTGTTCGACTATTCCCGTTTTAATCAGGACTAGTCGTATAAAAACAAAAAAGAAACGTCCCGAATGGACGTTCCCTTCTATTTAAGACGTCAAGCGTTGACAATTCGCACAACGTCCATAGATTTCGAATTTATGATCTTCGACTTCAAAACCAGTCTCTTGAGCGGGTGAAATCCACTCCATCGGGCAGACATTCAACGTCTCCGTCTTGCCGCAGATTCGGCATATCAAATGATGATGGTGATGACCGGAAGCACAGGCAGCCCGATATTTCATCTCACCGTCTAATTCCGTCACTTCTAATAAGTCGATTTCCGAAAAATCATTCAAGTTTCGATAAATCGTATCATAACTTAACGAAGGATGAGACATCCGGAGAGCTTCTGCCACTTCCCGCGCACTGACATACCGATTCACTTCAAACAGATACGATAGCAAATCCAGACGTTTCGGCGTCATTTTAAACCCAGAAGCCTTCATTCGTTCACGCGCTTGTTCGATGTTCGTCTTCATGTGTTTTACCTCCTATCCAAAAACGTTCTAACAGCATGACGATGATCAGTTCGAGCACGGCAAGTAGGACAATCATTCCGCCGGGTGCTAAATCAAACTGATAAGCCAGGATGAGTCCAAGTACTGTTGCAATCTCACCGAAGATGATAGCTAAAAAAATCGTCGTCTTAAAACTTTTAGCAATTCGAAGTGCTGCCGCAACCGGCAACGTGATTAAGCTTGAGACAAGTAAAATTCCGACGATTCGCATACTAATCGCGATCACAAGCGCAACGACAATCATAAAGAGAATGTGAACTAAACGAAGTCGAATTCCCGAGACACGTGCCTGTTCCTCGTCAAATGAGAGGAACAACAATTCCTTATAAAAGGCAAAGACGAAGATGACGACCACGACCGTCACGATAAGAATCGTGTACACATCCGTTAAGGCAACAGCCGAAACCGTTCCAAATAAGAAGGAGACGAGATCCATTGAAAAGCCGTTCGCAAGACTAATGAATGTCGCACCGAGCCCCATCCCTGTTGCCATGATGATCGGAATCGCGAGTTCTTGAAAATGCTTATATTTAGCGCGCAACCAATCAATCGTCAATGCCGCGATGACCGACGTCACGATTCCTAAGTACAGTGGATTTAAGTCCGCTAATTGCGCGACCATACCAGAAATCAAGAGACTGAGTGCAATCCCAGCTAACGTGACGTGCGAAAGTGCATCTGCGATCAGGCTCATCCGCCGGACGACGACGAACGAGCCAATCAATGGGGCCGTGAATCCAATTAAAATGGCAGCTACTAAAGCATACTGTAAAAATTTCAACGTCATGAATGCTTCGATCATTGGACACTCTTCCCTTCGTGAACGAGGACACGTCCCGGAACTGGATAGAGGGAGCGGATCGTCTGTTCATCTAGTTCCCAATACTCTTTAATGCCACAGTTACAACCTAAGCGTCCATCGACCAAATGAATGACATCCGTGACGAGTTTGCTGACGAAATGGATATCATGTGTCACAAGGACGAACGTTCGCCGTTTATCTCGACGCAGTTCTTCAAGAATTTCATAAAATTCTTTCACGTATCGCTGATCGACACCAACAGTTGGTTCATCTAAAATCATTAAGTCTGGATCGTTGACGAGCGCACGCGCGATGAAGACGCGTTGTTGTTGACCGCCGGACAAGTCGCCGACTTTTGAATCACGGCGTTCCCACATCCCGACTGTTTCAAGGGCAGTCCGTACTTTGTCTCGATCATCGCGTGACAAACGACGAAAAAGTCCTTTTTTAGCATACAACCCCATCTCGACGACTTCTGCGACAGTTACCGGGAAACCCGAGTTAAACGAAGCTGCTTTTTGCGAGACATAGCTGATTCGCCACCATTCATTGAATTGCGATTGGGGTTGTCCGAATAAGCGAATCGTTCCTTTCGGTTGCAATAAACCTAAGATACATTTGATCAGCGTCGATTTCCCAGATCCATTTTCCCCGACGATTGCTAAGAATTGTCCTTGTTGAACCTGAAACGAAACTTGATTCAATACCCGGCGATCCGGATAATCATAACTGACTTGATCAATCTCGATGATTGGTGTTTCCATTTATTTTCACTCCTTCCGTTTTCGTAAAACGGAATAATTACGTCTTAATCAACTGTCTTATTATAGCGTTCGCTAATTATTGGTGCAACTCTAGCAACTTCCTATCCTCCTTTGAAAAAAATCAAGGTACAATAAAGACAGAAATTAGCTGTTTCCGGCTTGTTCAGGAAGGGAAATCTTTTAATGCACGCATCGCAGAGAGGAGTCGAGGTCACTTGAAACAAGAACTTGCAGTCATCGATATCGGTTCCAACTCAATTCGTTATGTCATCTTCCATCCGATCGCTTCTGGTCGTTACATCGAGAAGATTAACATTAAAGTCGTCGCGCGTTTATCTGCTCATATCAATAAAGACGGAGCACTTGACGACGCAGGCATCTCGTTACTCGAAGAAACGTTACATCGATTTTACGAAGTCGGTGTCACCCATGAGGTCGAGGAGACGATTTGTGTCGCGACCGCTGCTATTCGTAATGCGACGAATCGAGAAGCAATTGTTAAATCCGTTACTGAAAACACACCTTTTTCCATTCAGGTTCTAACAGACGAACAAGAAGCATACTATGGTTATTTTGCTATCATCAATTCTACCTTCCTGACAGATGGGTTTTCTGTCGACATCGGCGGTGGTTCCATGGAAGTCACCTTGATCGAAAATCGCGAGATGGTAGCGTATCATAGCTTTCCATTTGGCGCCGTCACATTGACACGGCAATTCGTTTCCGACGAGACACTTAGTGCAAGTGATAAGAAGAAGTTGGTGAAATTCTTACGGGAACAATTCGAATCGATACCATGGCTAAGTGATAAAAAGCTTCCTTTAATCGGTGTCGGTGGTTCTGCCCGAAACTTCGTTCGTATCCATCAATCCAATCAGGATTATCCGCTTCGGAGCGTTCATCAATATCAAATCAAGGCGAAGGAACTCGCGAAGATGGTCGATGATCTGGAAGGGAAATCAGCGAAACAGCTATCGAAAATCGAAGGGTTATCAAAGGATCGAATCGATATTTTCCTGCCGGCATTGATTGCGATCCAAGGGTTAGCTCAACACATCGAAGCGGAAGAATTCATCATGAGCAATCTCGGTCTTCGTGAAGGTCTTGTTTACGAGTTCGACGTGCAGGACGAAGCATACCGCCGGATTGAAAACGTACGTGAGCAGAGCCTCTATCAGCTTGAAAGTGATTATAAGGTCAATCGTGATCGTGCGTCGTATATCGGAACACTTGCTAAATCGATGTACCGTCAACTCGTCACGTTAGACCTGGTATCAGAACGAGCGTCCGATTTACGCCTCCTCGATTCCGCAAGTCGTTTGTTTTATTGCGGTCAATACATTAATCCGGATACGCGATCAGACCAAACGTTTTATTTGTTGACGAACACCGAAATGAATGGCATGACGCACAAGGATCGCGTTGCGCTCTCCCTTGTCAGCTCCTATTCTTCAGCGAAACGGATGCAACAATTAGCAAANNAGCAAAGCCGTTCAAAGAATGGTTCACGGAAGGATCACTGCAACGCTTCGACTTACTCGGTTCTTTACTCAAGTTAAGCCATGCCCTCGACGTGACGGAACGAAAAGCTGTCGATCATTTGGAACTGTTCCTTAAAAAGGACCAACTCCAATTCGTCCTCGATACAGGCGATCACGATTATGGATTTGAAGTCGAAAAAGCCGAAAAACAAAAGAAACACCTGGAACGAATCATTGATTGTACGATTACCTTCGAAACGAAAGGAGATCTTCCTTCATGAAGCTCGACATACCGGAACATTTCAACAATCGTGAGCTCAGCTGGCTCCAGTTCAACGAACGTGTACTGGCTGAAGCTTTTGACACACGCAATCCATTAATGGAACGTTTTAAGTTTCTCGGTATCTTTAGTTCCAATTTAGACGAGTTCTATATGGTAAGGGTCGGTGGCTTAAAGGATGAAGTGCTCGCCGGGTTCAATAAACCGGAAAATAAACAACAGATGACACCTAAACAACAGTTACGTGCGATCGCGTTGAAAACAAAAGAGTTAGTCGATCGGCAATACGAAGCATTTCAAGCAATCAATCAGACGTTATCCGATGAAGGCATTACATTCTTAAAATACGACGCCCTGACTTCAGAACAAACGACCTATGTAAAATCCTTTTTCCGTGAACAAGTTTTTCCGGTACTCACGCCTGTTGCTGTCGATGCCTATCGTCCGTTCCCGATGTTGTCTTCAAAATCACTTAACATCGCAACGGTTCTTGAAGCAGAAGACGGGACGAAACGAAATTTGGCACTCGTACAAGTACCTGCTGTTTTACCGCGATTCGTCGATTTACCGGTAGAAGATGACGAGACGACGGCTGTCATCTTACTCGAAGACGTCATCATCGCCTTCATTGACAGTTTATTTAAAGGCTATCGCGTGTTGTCTGCCATGCCATTTCGGATCACCCGAAATGCCGACCTTCCGTTTCACGAAGAAGGGACACACGATTTATTGAAGTTAATCGAAAAGGAATTAAAAAAACGGCGTTGGGGGGTAGCAATTCGACTTGAAGTCCAAAAAGCTGCCATCAATACTGAACTAGTCAACATGCTACGCGATGTACTTGATTTGCAGGAACGCGATATCTTTGCTGTGGATGGTCCGATTGATTTGACGTTCTCCTTCGCCTTCTACAGTCAAATCGGTGTTGAATATGATCATTTGATCTATCAAACGATCATGCCGGTCGACCCACCCGCACTCGATAGTTCAAAAAATCTGTTCAATCAATTACTCGAACGCGACTATCTCTTGCATCATCCGTATCATACGTTTGATCCGATCGTTCGGTTCATCGTCCAAGCGGCGAATGATCCGAACGTCCTTGCCATCAAACAAACGCTTTACCGCGTATCTGGTGACTCACCGATCATTAAAGCCTTAAAAACAGCAGCCGAGAACGGGAAACAGGTCACTGTCCTCGTCGAACTCAAAGCTCGATTCGATGAGGCGAAGAACATCGAGTGGGCAAAGCAGCTAGAAAAAGCCGGCGCTCATGTCATCTACGGATATAGTGATTTAAAGACGCACTCGAAGATCACGCTCGTCGTCCGACTCCACGAAGGAAAGATTCAGCGTTTCGTCCATCTTGGTACCGGCAACTATAATGATTCGACGGCGAAACTATACACGGACGTCGGATTACTGACGGCTCGAGAAGAAATCGCCGAAGATGCGACAAACTTCTTTAACTGGTTGTCCGGATACGGGGAACAACCCGAATGGAACGTCATCCAAACTTCACCGAACGCGATGCTTGAGAAGTTCCTGTCATTGATTGATGAAGAAATCCATCATCATCAAAAACACGGAAACGGTCGAATCGTTGCCAAGATGAATAGTTTAACGGAGAAAGACATCATCTTACGTCTCTATAAGGCATCGCGCGCCGGTGTACAAGTCGAACTTATCGTTCGTGGCGTCTGTTGTCTGCGTCCTGGCATTCCAGGTGTTTCGGAGAACATTCGCGTCATCTCGATCGTTGATCGTTATTTGGAACATTCACGCATCTTCTACTTCCATCACAACGGGCAGGATTTGATGTATGGGTCAAGCGCTGACTGGATGACACGCAACATGCGAAAACGGATTGAAATCTTGTTCCCGATCATGGACGAAGAACATAAACAATATCTAAAGGATTGTCTCGCCCTCGCCCTTGCTGATAATGTGAAGTCGCGTGAACAGGCAGCGGATGGATCTTATCATTACGTGAAGGACGGAAAACAGAGCTGTGAATCCCAGTTGCTGATTCAAGACTATACGAGCGGCAAACTCAAACAAAAACCTAGTTTTACAACACCATTAACACAAAAGTGGATCACAATCGAAAAGAAAGAGGACAAAGTCATTCTTGATCAAAATGCTACATGATGTTGGTCATGTTTTACTACGTACTCTACTTCAAATGTTGATTTACAGCAGAAAGGACGAAATGTATGCTTCAGCAAATCTTATTATCCCTTCTCGCCGGCGTCATCTGCGGCGTCGTGTTTACCGCACTGAAACTGCCGATTCCTGCCCCACCCGTTTTCCCAGCCGTCGTCGGAATCTTTGGTGTCTTCCTTGGGATGAAAATCTATCTATTTTTAGTAGAACGCTTTTTCTAATCTAAATGAAAACAGTTCTCTTTACTGCCAGCGCAGATAGAGAACTGTTTTTTTTTGATTCTTTTAAGGTTTTAATGATTGGATGATCAGTCGTGCGAGCTCTGCTTGAATAGAAAAAGCTTTACTCACTCTCTTCCGTCGCCGCCGCCGTATCCATAGCATGCAACATCCGTTGATGTAACCACCGGTGACATGTCGGACACACCGTCTGGTATCCTTCTGATGTCAAATGCCATTCCAGTAACGACTGCCTAGATTCCTCACAATGAACACATTGACGCGCAATTTGTTCTAGATGATTTCGCTCCTTGAAGCGCTCGATTCGACGTTGTTTAGATTGTTCGAGTGTCTGCACATCGGTTTCGAAATACCCATACTGCCATGAATCAAGTAGACGTGTGCGAAACGCGCCTTCGACTGGTCCGGTTTTAATCCCGAGTTGATCGAGTGGTCGTCCAAGTAACGGATGTCGTAAATCCACACTGATGAGATCAAGACATACATAAGATCCTTCCGAATCGTCAGCAACGGTCAACCAAAACGGATCCTCTGGACGTGTCGTATACTCGGTGAACAAGGCTTCAGCATACGCCATGATACCGTCAGTCGTCGCAAGAAACACCTCTTCTCCCGNNCCTCTACCAGTTCTGCCGGCAAATAAAACGGTTCCTTTGTTTCATAGTAGTGGACAACAGCTTGTCGTATCGCAAAACTAGTCTCATCAACGACGAGTATATGACACATCACAGACACCCCTTTATGAGTATTCGACTGGTGCTCCTAGTATCGGTAGACGCCAGTCTGCATCAAACGCACCCGAACGTAACATATCGATTTCTTGTTTATACGGTGCCACTTTTTTCTTTGGATCGAGCCCGATGTATGGCGTCTCTAAGATTTTCGGTAAATGTGCTAGAGCAGGATGATGCACGACACGATGTAAGGCATCAAATCCAATCTCACCGAAACCAATATTTTCATGACGGTCCTTTCGAGCACCACGGATATTCTTTGAGTCATTTACATGGATGACACCAAGACGATCCAGTCCAACGATCCGGTCGAATTGTTCAAGAACACCATCTAAGTCGTGCACGATATCGTATCCTGCATCATGCACGTGACATGTATCGAGACAGACGGACAGACGATCATGATGTGTGACGCCTTCGATGATTTGAGCAAGTTCCTCGAAGGTTTTTCCGATTTCCGATCCTTTTCCAGCCATCGTCTCAAGCGCGATCTTGACCTGTTCGTCACCTGTCAGTACTTCATTGAGTCCTTCGACGATCCGTTTGATTCCGATTTCTTCCCCAGCACCGACATGCGCACCAGGATGTAATACGATGTGTTGCGCCTTTTCAAGCGCTTCTGCTCGTTTAATTTCTGCTGCTAAAAACGAAACCGCGAGTTCGAATGTCTCGGGTTTTGTCGTATTTCCCAGGTTGATGATATACGGTGCGTGTACGACGATTTCTTCAATTCCATTCGCACTCATATGTTGCAACGCTTCCGGAATTCGTAACTCTTCCATCGGCTTACGGCGTGTATTTTGAGGTGCTCCTGTATAGACCATCATCGTCGTTGCACCATAAGACGCTGCTTCCTCACTGGCACCTAACAGCATTTTTTTCCCCGAAACGGAGACGTGTGAACCTATTTTCATGTTGTTTTCCACCTTTCTCTTTTTACAGTGTACCAAATCTTGAAAACGACAAGACACCCGAAAAATGTTTTTTCATTTCAAGGGTGTCATCAATGGAGTTATTTTGATTTGCGGGCGTTTTCTTTACGTTGCGCGCGACCGACACCACGTTGTTCTTTGATGCGTTCACGTTTTGCTGTTTCTTTCAGCTTATATTGATGTTTCTTCTTATAACCTGGTTTAACACGTTTTTTCGCTTTTGCTGCTTCACCCGAAAGGCGACTATGCGCTGTCTTCGAGACGGCAGTCTTCATGTGCGGTTTCGCACGGCGACGTTCTTTGACTTCGACGATTTGACTGCCTTTGACATCGACGTTCGTAAATTGAATGCCACGGTCCTCTAAGCGATTGATCATACCGTTCTCATGATCTTCAAACAGCGTGTACGCCAATCCATCTTGATCGACACGACCTGTCCGACCGACACGGTGAACGTAGAAGTCCAAATCTTTCGGAATACCATGATTGATGACGTGTGAGACACCTGAAATATCGATTCCACGTGCAGCAAGATCCGTCACGATAACATATTGATACTTCGCATCGTTGATTTCCTTGATCGCTTGTTTACGACGACGTGCTGGAAGATCACCGTGAAGGGAACCAACATTCAATCCTGCTTCTAGGAACAAAGCTTCGACTTCGATTGCTTCTGCTTTTGTATTCGTAAAGATTAGACAGATATACGGATTCAGTGCTTTCGCGACTTTCAACGTCAATTGTGAGCGCTCACGATGCTTGACCGGAATCGTATGGTGAACGATTTTCTTCGCTGTCTGTTGTTTCGGATCCACATGCGCATAACGTGGGTTGTTCATGTATTTTTTCAAGAACGGTTGTAATTTCTCAGGAATCGTTGCTGAGAAGACCATCATCTGTAGCTGTTCAGGAAGAGCTTGAGCAATCCGGTCAACTTCTGGCAAGAATCCCATGTCGAGCATTTGATCCGCTTCATCGATGACGTAGTGCTTCACGAAATGCGGTTTTAAAGCCTGTTCTTTGAATAGGTCTAAAATACGTCCCGGTGTTCCGATGACGATTTGGGGTGAGACTTTCACACGACCGATTTGACGTTCACGATCCATTCCACCTGTAATAAGACTCGTTTTGATGAAATCTGGTTCCTTCACGAGTAATGATTTCAGTTCTTCATGAATTTGCCATGCAAGTTCGCGCGTTGGAGCAACGATGATGGCTTGTAATTCTTGAAGCTTTGGATCGACATTTTGAACGATCGGAAGAAGGAACGATAACGTTTTACCTGTTCCGGTTTGTGATTGACCGATGATATCGCGTCCCTTTACTGCAGCCGGGATGATTCGCGACTGAATATCGGTCGGTTTTGTGATGCGGGCGTCATCGAGTGCTTCGATGACGAACGGGTGTAATTGATAATGGCTGAATCCATTCATGAATTGACACCGTCCTTTCCTTATTTGCTGAGGCATCTGCCTCTCGATTAGTTCAACATGGTTATGGGTCTACTACCGTCATACAGATAGGAGTACGTATAAAAACGAGTTGGAATCTTTTTGTTTTTCGTATGAAGCTTCAATGCACTGAAGGCGACTTTCATCATCTCATCAGCACTCTGGACGACCGTCGCATCCATCGATTTCATGTCAACAGCTTCTAATATAGCACGATTCCCGTCTATGCCGACAATTATTTTTCCTTTAATGCCTGCTTTTTTCAATGCTTCGAGGACACCGAGCGCGATATCGTCGTTATGACAATAGATGGCATCAAACGGAATGCCCGACTCAATGACATGCGTCATGACCTTTTCTGAAGTGACGGGGTCGTAATCCCCATTCACGGATTCGACAATCTGAAGTTCCGGCTCACGCTCAAGACCGGTCAAAAATCCCCGATGCCGTTCATTCGTCGTGTTGACGTTTGCTGTACCTGCGACTTCAATGATGTTGGCGTTAGCTCGTCCTGTCTGCTTGATACGTTCGTGTTTAATGAACGATGCAAGCTGCTCCCCGATCAATTGGTTATTTGAAGTGATTGAACTGACGACTGCATCGGAACGAATCAATCGATCGATGGCAAAAACCGGAATCCCGGCACGAGCCGCTTCTTCTAATGCATTAGCGATATAGACGTCATCTAGTGTCGTCACGAAGATCGCATCGACTTTCATCCGAATGAACTCTTGAATCTGCTCCCGTTCATTGATGCGTGAGTTATGGGAAGTCGTGACGACCGCTTCGTATTTATTGATTTTTGCTTGCGTTTTAAACGCATCTACGAGCCGTTGTGCGAACTCATGCTTATCATTGACGATCGTAAATCCAACGAGATGACGTTGTGGACTAGGATCTGGATTGACGAACAAGTTGGAAATGAACAGAACGGATGAAATCCAGACAAGCAGGACGAATAACCAGGCCTTATTGAATTTCATTCCGTTTGCTCCTTTCGTGGCAAGTGAACTTGAATCGTCGTACCGACGCCCGGCTTACTATCAAAGATCATTTTCCCTTTATGATCACGGACAATCTGTTTCGACATGAAGATCCCAAGTCCATTTCCGTCGACTTTCGAAGTTTTGAACGCTTGACCGACATGATCAATTTGATCACCGTCCATTCCGATTCCGTTATCTTGCACAATGAAGACGACTTCTTCCGGATAAACATGGACATGCAGATGACATATCCCGTCCGGTCCTTTAAACGCAACAGCTTGCAGGGCGTTTCGGACACAGTTCGCTAAAATCTGCAAGATTCCCTCTTCCGACGCATAAATCTTCGGCATGAAGGATGGTGTATAGATCTTGCAATCCGCCTCGTAATGATGGGCTTCAGCTTCGAGGATATATGTCAACTTCTTCATTAAATCATTCATATCGATCGTCGTTTTTTGAAGGGCATTATTCTCACCTTTCGACAGATCGAGCATCGTTTGAATCATACCATTTGCTCGATCGAGTTCTGATAAGGCAAGCACAAGCATTTCAGGATCACGATCTTTTTCCGCCGCTAACAACTGTAAGGTCATCTTGACAGGCGTTAATGGATTACGGATTTCATGCGCGATCCCGGCTGCTAATTGACCGAGTGATGCTAATTTTTCTTGATGTAACATCGTTTGTTGCTGACTCAATTGCTCAAGACGCGCATTTTCCATCCGTTGTGCGTACTCGTTATAAGCGGCAACGAGTGTCTTGACCTCATTTGATCCCGCTCGCTCAAGGACGATCGGTTTGGGTGAGGTGCTTTTCTCGATCTTATTCACAAGTTCAAGCATCGGTGCAGTCAACTGCTTCGACATCAAGTAACCGACAATCAGACTGAGGACAAGTGTCAAAGCCGCGATGATCAAATATTGTTGTCGTGTCGTATAGACCGGTTCATAAAAGACGTTGCGCGGCGTTCGAACGAGTATTTTCCAATCCGTCACTTTTAAATCTTTCGCAAAGTAATACATATCTTGATTCGTACTAAAAATCTCGGAAGGTTCTAGCGATTTAAAAGCACGGTCAACCACACTTCTCGATAATACGCGCTCTTCATCTGTCACGAGATTACTGGATGTGGCTAACAATTGTTTTTTACTATTGAAAAGGTAAGCAATGGTCTGATCGTCGAACGATTCAAGTGAATTTCGAAAAACAATCGAATTCATGATGCTTAATCCACCACCAAAGACTCCGACACGCTCATTGCCGTCTCGAATCGGGATGAACATGTACGTGACAGCATCTGACTCCATCGTATATAGCTTGCTCATATGAAAATCCGTACTCGTCAACGTTTGCACAAAATCATCGTCTTTTAGGATGGTACTATTCTCCACTCGACGATCATCGCTTGAGAACCAGGTGATTTGTTTCGTCTTTCGGTCAAAATAAAAGAGACTTTTAAACCCTGTATCAATGTCTAACAATTTAGACTCCTCAATTTTCCGACTCAACTTTTTAGGGTTTTTGACATCCAACTGCAAGCTCATGATTTCTTCATGCAGATTCCCGACATTGTCGCGAATCGCATTTCCTGAGACCTCGACACTCTTCTCGCTCTGTTTCTCTGTTTGTTGTTCGACTCGGGAAATCGTGACCCGGTCCGCAGTGAAGGCAAGCGCTGAAATGACAAGACAAATCAGGATGAATAAGACGGCGGTGATTTGGAAAAAATACGACCGCATCATTTTCTTTGACTCCATCCCTTCGCCTCCCTTTTGAATAATTGACAACTTCATTAGTATAGCATGTTCTGTGGCTGAAACAGACTCCTCTATTTTCATTCAGCTTCAATCAATGGTACACTCTAACTAATCATTCTTTTTCACAAAGGGAGAATCTACAACTATGCTAGTAAAAAAAATCAGCCCCCGCGGCTATTGTTACGGTGTCGTCGACGCAATGAAACTTGCACAACAAGCGGCATTGAATAAAGATTTGCCACGCCCGATCCATATTTTAGGGATGATCGTCCACAATGCTCACGTTACACGTGAGTTCGAAAACATGGGCGTCATCACTGTTGATGGTCCTGATCGCCTCGAAGCCTTAGAGACGATTCAAAAGGGAACGGTCATCTTTACAGCACACGGTATTTCACCTGCTGTTTATGCTCGTGCTGCAGAGAAGAACTTACACGTCGTCGATGCGACGTGTCCTGACGTAACGCGTACCCACGACTTGATTCGTCAAGTCGTCGCAGATGATTACGAAGTCATCTACGTCGGGAAACATGGACATCCGGAGCCTGAAGGTGCCGTCGGCGTAGCGCCGGAACATGTTCACCTCATCGAAAAAGTCGAAGATATCGATGAACTTCCTCCTCAGCTTGCTCATAAAAAAATCATCGTCACGAACCAGACAACGATGAGTCAATGGGATGTCCAAGCTTTGATGGAACACGTTCGGAAAAAATATCCGCATGTGGAAGTACACAATGAAATCTGTAACGCAACACAAGTCCGACAAGAAGCGGTAGCGGATCAAGCAGGAGACTGTGATCTCGTCATCGTCGTCGGTGACCCACGTTCGAACAACTCGAACCGTTTGGCGCAGGTATCCTTTGATATCGCAGGAACTCCTGCACATCGAATCGGCGATTTAACGGAGCTTGATTTATCATGGCTTGAAGGTGTACAGCAAGTCGGCGTCACATCAGGTGCATCGACGCCAACACCGATCACGAAAAAAGTCATCGACTTCTTACAACAATATGATCCTACTGATATTAGTACGCATGACAAGACACCATTCCTTGAACTAAGACGGATTTTGCCTAAAGTCAAAGTACTTTAATCCTAACAATCGATACAGCAAAACCGAGTCGCGATCGTCATTCGCGACTCGGTTTTTTATTACTAAATACGACGGTAGCATCGACGTATTCCATTCGATTCATCATAAAAACTGAAACGGATTCGTATTCGCTGTTGAAATCAGCAGTTCGACGTCGATTTTTTTCTGTTCGAATCGACGCTTCAATTCGTTGACGACGCCTTCCTTCATGACCGACTCTACATGATGTCCGGGATCAACGACCGCTAGTCCAAGTGCCATCGCATCATGGGCGACATGAAAATAGAGATCACCCGTGACAAGGACATCGGCTCCGGCAAAAGCTGCTGTCGAGACATATTTATTCCCATCGCCACCGAGAACAGCGACTTTATTGATCTCCCGTGATTCGTCTCCAACGAAACGCAAGTTTTGAACACCAAACACCGTCCGAACATGCTCTGCAAATGCTCGCAACGTCATGGGTTTCGGCAATCGACCTATCCGTCCGAGACCAAGTGGCGCTGCCGGACATTCCTGCTTTATGAGATCATAGGCTACCTCTTCGTAAGGATGTGCCTGCTTCATCGCTCGAATGACTTGTTTCTGATCCAATTCCGTCACGATCGTCTCAATTCGGACTTCAGAAACCCGCTCGAGTTGATTCGCTTCACCGATATATGGCGTAGCCTCAGGCGACGGTCGGAATTGCCCAGTTCCATTGACATGAAACTGGCAGTCACTATAATCCCCTTCTTGCCCGGCTCCTGCTTTTGCAAGTGCTGTCGAGACACGCTCTGCAGCTTCTGTTGGTACAAAAACGCTCAACTTGTAGCGCGTATTTTCAAATGTGGGGGCGAGAACTTCACATGACTCAAGACCGATTGCCTCTGCCATCCAATCATTGACCCCTCCTGGTGTCACATCAAGGTTCGTATGCGCAGCGTACACCGCAATATCGTGCTTGATACATTTTGTGACGATGCGTCCTGTTGCGGAACGATCCGTCACATTCGCTAACTTGCTAAAAATCGGTGGATGATGCGCGATGATGAGATCAACCTTTTTTTCAATCGCTTCATCAACGACAGACTCCAAGACATCAAGTGTCACGAGCACACGTTTTACGTCCTTGTTCAACGTTCCAATATGCAAACCGATCGGATCACCCTCGAGCGCGAATTTTTTCGGAGCGAATGCTTCAAACTGCTCAATGACATAATTCCCATTCGCCATCAGCTTGTCACCTCTTCCATCTTTTGAATCAATCGTTCGATCGCTATGATTTTTTCAGATAAGATTTCCGTAGTTTGTCCTTGTTTCATCTGCTCCAAAATATACTGACGTTTTTGTTTTTCCATTTGCCACTTTGCAATGAATTCTGGCGCTCGCTCTCGCATCAACTGAGGACCAAAGAAGAGTTCCCATTGTCGTGTTGTTTCATCTTCCGAATATAAGGTTTCTTCGCCACGTTCCGCGACAAGGATTTCATAAATCTTCCCATTCTCCTCGACGATGGCTTCTGACAATAAGGCATACGAATGTGCGAGTAACCAGTTTCGGACATCGACTGCATCGACATTCGGTTGTAGAATCAAACGCTCTTCTCCCGACAATCGATCTTTCCCTTCTTCAAGGATTGAGGCAATCAATGTTCCACCCATTCCCGCGATCGTGATTGCTGTCGCTTCTCCCGGTTTCAATACCGATAGACCACTCCCGAGACGGACATCAATTTGGGACTCGAGTCCTACAAGTGCCACTTGTCCTTTTGCGGCTTCCATCGGTCCTTCATTCACTTCCCCCGCGATGGCGCGTTCGATTTTATTTTGTTGGATACAAAAACACGGTACGAATGCATGATCCGAACCAATATCTGCAAGGATGGCTCCTTGTGGAATATACGACACGACTTTTTGGAGTCGTTGATCCAATACGACGTTCATTTGCATCTTCTTCATCCTTCCTATTTTCCGAAAAACTCTCTTTTAAAATAGCGGATTTACAGTAAAAAAGAAACCATCCGCCCATAAAAAAACATCCATCTCGTAACGAGATAGATGCTCTTGTTCTTATTTCTTAGCAGCTAACCATTTAGCTAGAACAGCTGCTTCTTCGTCATTCGCAAGACCGCCAGGCATTTGCCCTTTACCGTTCATTGCGATGTCCTTGATTTCATCTTCTTTCAGCTTCGCGCCGATCTTTGTTAAGTTCGGACCAACGCCGCCTTCTAAGTTTCCACCGTGACATCCTGTACATCCTTTAGATGCAAACAAGTCTTCTGGCTTCATTTCTGCAGTTGACGGCCCTTTGCGAGCTTCCTTCACCTGATCGACCCCAAAGTAAGACAATGAAATCATAGCGATGATGGCGATGACTGCGATCGCCGCGAACGGTACTAATGGATTACGCATTTGGATTCCCCCCATATTCTATACCCAACCAAGTTGGTGACTGAATGGTATTCCCCGTTACTATTCTACTGTAAAAAAAACAGGGAAGGAAGAAAAAAACGAAACTTTTTTCTTCCTTCCCACTAAAATTTCATATATTCTTCACACTTTGAATTAATCGAGGAAATCTTTCAAGCGTTTTGAACGACTCGGATGACGTAACTTCCGAAGTGCTTTTGCTTCGATTTGACGAATCCGCTCACGTGTAACGCCAAATACCTTTCCGACTTCTTCAAGTGTCCGTGTCCGACCATCGTCAAGACCAAAACGAAGACGAAGGACGTTTTCTTCACGATCCGTGAGTGTATCTAACACATCTTCGAGTTGCTCTTTTAAGAGTTCATATGCAGCAGCATCCTGTGGTGCTGTCGCATCTTGATCCTCGATGAAATCACCGAGGTGTGAATCGTCTTCTTCCCCGATCGGTGTCTCAAGAGAAACCGGCTCTTGCGCAATTTTCAGGATTTCACGGACTTTTTCCGGCGTGATTTCCATCTCTTTCGAAATTTCTTCCGGTGATGGTTCACGTCCAAGATCTTGCAAGAGTTGACGCTGGACACGAATCAATTTATTGATCGTTTCAACCATGTGAACCGGAATTCGGATCGTCCGCGCTTGGTCAGCAATCGCACGTGTGATCGCCTGACGAATCCACCACGTTGCATACGTCGAGAATTTATATCCCTTCGTATAGTCGAATTTCTCGACCGCCTTGATCAGACCCATGTTACCTTCTTGAATCAAATCAAGGAACAACATACCGCGTCCGACATACCGTTTAGCGATCGAAACGACGAGACGTAAATTTGCTTCCGCTAATCGTTTTTTCGCTTCTTCATCGTTTTGTTCGATTCGTTTCGCGAGTTCGACTTCGTCTTCTGCATTCAACAGATCAACGCGACCGATTTCTTTTAGATACATCCGGACAGGGTCATTGATCTTAACGCCGGGTGGAACAGACAAATCGTTCAAATCTGCCTCTTCTTTTTCGTCCCCTGTACCGTCATTGTTAACCTTGATACCTTCTGTTTCAAGCAATTGAAGGAATTCCTCGAATTGCTGAGCATCCATTGATTCGAAGGAACTCAGTTTGTCTTCGATTTTCTGGTGCGACAATTCACCATTCTTATGTCCGAGCGCGATGAGTTCCTCTTTCGCGAGACGGAGTAATTCAGCTTCTGATCTTGCTTTTTCTGCCATCGAACCATACACTCCTTCCACATCATGCAGCAGGTCATCGATCTTTTAAACGACGCTTTCGTTCAATGATCGCCTGCATCAGTTCCGCTTGGGCACGGATATCTGTTTGTTGATTCAATCGTGATTTTTCTTCTTCGAGCAATCGACGTTGCTGTTCGTTCTGGACGGCACGAATGTAATGACTGAGTAAGTCAGGATCATATTCAGGCATCAGCATGAACTCTAGATCCACTACGATTCGTTGCAGGGAAGCATCATGGAGCATCGTCAAAAAACGATCTGGACTTCCTTGCGTACCTGTCCCATAAAATTCATATAACTTGCCGGCAATCAATTGATGTGCCGGATCATTGAATTGGACACCCAGCTGCTCACGCACTTCTAGACATACTTCTTCGGAACGGATCATGTAGGCAAGCAAGAAGCGTTCAGCCTTTTTCCAGTTCGCGAACGTTCGATCAGGAGGTGCTGTCGGTACAGCAGTCGGGCGATCGGAAACGATTTGTTCTCTTTTCGGTTGTTGGACGGTTGGACGCACTTGTGCGATCAAAGAATCTTTCGAGAGTTTAAATTCCTCAGAAAGTTTTCCTAAATAGATGTCCCGTAACAACGGATTGGATGTTCGACCAATCTCTTCAAGCATAGTTTCAATATATCGAACGCGTTCTCCTTCTAATCGCAAGTTTTTTCCTTGTCGAAAATAAAAAGATTTAAATTCAAGACTTGAAACCCGTTTTTGTTCGATCCAGTGTAAAAACGTCTCTTCTCCCTGATTCCCAATAAAGGAGTCAGGGTCTTCGCCATCCGGTAAGCGGATGACGGAACAGTCGACGGCAACGGCTTCAAGCAACTGTAAGGCTTTTAGCGTCGCAGCGCGTCCTGCTTTGTCTCCGTCATAACAAACAATGACTTCATCGACGATGCGTGCCAGGTTTTGGGCATGAACAGGCGTTAACGCTGTTCCTAAAGAAGCTACCGTATAAGGTATACCCGCTTGAGCAACACGCACAACATCAAGATTTCCCTCAACAAGGACGACTTGTTTGATTTTACGCATCGCCCCTCGTGCTTGAGCAAATCCAAATAACAGTTCACTTTTATTGAACAAAGGGGTTTCCGCTGTATTAACATACTTTGGGTCACGACCGTCAATCGAACGGCCACTAAATCCGACGATCGTGCCATCACGATCGGAAATAGGGAACACGACCCGACCGTTGAATCGATCTCGATAATCACCATCACGTCCGATTGAAATCAATCCCGCTTCGACCATCTCATCTAAATCAAACCCACGTCGTGCCAAGGAATCCACTGTAAAACGATCTTGATCCGGTGCATACCCGAGTCGAAACTCACGCATCGCCCCCTCGCGTATACCGCGATTTTCTAAATAGATTCTTCCGGCGTCGCCTGCTTCCGTTTGAATCAGCACCTCGTGATAGAGCTCGGTGACGATTCGATGCGCTTCGCGCATGCGGAACTTCTTTTCCTGTTCAGGCGTCGATTCCGACTGCTCGAATCGGTCCGGTTCTAGCTCTGGAAGTGTGACGTCGCTTCGGTCGGCTAATTTCGAAACGGCTTCCTTGAAACTCATTCCTTCTGTTTCCAGNNTTCCATGACGAAAGTAATTGAATTTCCTCCTGCACCACATCCAAAACAGTAGTACATTCCTTTATCAGGAGAAACAGAAAAGGAAGGTGATTTCTCAGAATGAAACGGGCAAAGCCCTGAATATCGATTCCCTTGTTTTTTTAATTCTACACGTTCTGAAATCAATTCGACGATGTCCGTTGCTTGGCGGACCTGATCGACAATTTCATCAGGAATTCGCTTCATTCCGTCCTCTCCCCTTTCCTCGAGAACTTATCCTTACATGACCATACCCGCAATGAAACGGAACGATGACTCGTTCCGTTTCATTAGAAAAAGGGCATTATCTCATTTATCAGCTAAACAAGTATACTATGTTCCTGACTGCTTGACTAGTCATGCGCTTTCCCGGAAATTCCGGTCAAAATCAAATTCGCCGTCTCTTCGACTGCTTTATTCGTCACATCAATAATTTGGCATCCGATTCGTTCATATAAATTCCGTGCGTATTCAAGTTCCCGATTGATTCGGTCCATCTGCGCATAGGCTGCTTCAGGTTTGAGTCCTAATGAACGCAATCGTTCCATTCGGATATCGATCAACTTTTCCGGTGAGATGAGTAGTCCAAAACATTTTTCTTTTGGAATATCGAATAGCTCTGCCGGTGGAATCGATTCGGGTACGAGTGGTACATTTGCTACTTTATATCGCTTTAAGGCTAAATACTGCGAGAGCGGCGTTTTAGATGTACGCGACACACCGATCAAGACGATATCAGCGCGTTTAATTCCTTTTGGATCACGTCCATCGTCATACTTAACAGCAAATTCAACCGCTTCGATTTTCCGGAAGTACTCCTCATCTAAGCGATAGATTAATCCAGGTTCTTCCTTCGGTTGCATCTGCAAACGATCTTCCATCGTGTCAAGCAATGGACCAAGTAGATCAATCGCCTTTACACCGTGGGCACGCGCTGTGTCTGCAAGCAGACGACGATGCGTCGCATGAACGATCGTAAAAGCGATCGTCGCTTGTTCTTCTTTCGCATGAAGAACCAAGTCATAAATGACTTGATCATCATCGACGAACGGAATGCGGACCGTTTCGATGGCTTGTTCCGGGAACTGAATAGCAGCTGCGCGGACGACGAGTTCACACGTCTCTCCGACAGAATCACTCACGACATAAATCCGTTGACGCATCAGGAGCCCCCCTTAAATTTCTTCATCACGTGCTAAAGCGACCAACACTTTCGTCATGTTCGTTTTCGTCATTCGACCGACGACTTTCAAGACCCCGTTCTCTTCTTCGACGACTGGCATCGAATCAATCTGTTTTTCGATCAGTTTCATGCCGGCACCAATTAACGTTTCCGATTTTTCACAGACTGTCAAATTTGGCATTCGTGTCATGATTATGTTGACCGGTAACGAGTCTAATTCTTGATTACCGATTGCCGCACGTAGAAAATCCTTACGTGATAGCACACCGACCAACGCATGGTCCTTGCTGACGACAAACAGCGAACCGACATCTTCTAGGAATAAGTGAACGATCGCATCGTATACGGTCATCCCTTCATGAATGACCTTTGCTGATGACATGAATTCGCCGACGGTCAAGGTGTCCAGTTTCTCATGAAGCATGGAAGCATTTTTCTTTCCGACATACATATAGCCGACACGTGGGCGCGCTTCTAGCATGCCGGTCATCGTTAAAATCGACAAATCGGGTCGTAATGTCGCCCGTGTCAGGGAGAGCGCTGCAGCAATCTGCTCTCCCGTGATTGGACCATTCTCTTTGACGATTTGGAGTATCTTTTTTTGCCGTTCATTTAACTTCATCGGCTCATCCGTCCTTTTTCTTTACGCTAAAGTGAGTGCATTGAACCGAGCGACTGATTCGATAGCTTCTGCAAATCGTTTCATTTCGCTAAGACGGTTCGTACGGACCGTTTCGTCATCCGTCATGATCATCGTACCGTCAAAGTAGGCTGTGATCGACGGAACGGTTGCCTCAAGTGCCTCAAGTGCACGTGCATAATCAAGTGACGCGATAGCTTGATCGACCTCTGGTAAGGCTTTCTCAATCGCCTCATGCAATTCGCGTTCCGCATCATTTTCAAAGAGCGCTGGATTAACAGTTGTGACACTTTCTGCTTTTTTCGAGATGTTCAAGACACGGCTTAATTGTTCGACCGTTTTCTTGAACGATTCTTTTTTCGTCGCCTCTTCGAGCATGGCAGCACGCTTTTCATTCGCTTCGACTGTCAACATATGGTCAAGAGCGGCTTCGACGACATCATGACGGAAGTCCATTTCCGATAGACGGTACTTCAAACGTTGCGCAAAGAAATCTTGTAATGCGGCTTGTACTTCTTCGGCATCCTTCGTATAAAGACCTGCTGCCACCTGTTCTGAAACGACGAAGGCAATCAATTCAGTCAATGTCAGATTCAACTTTCGATCTGATAAAATCTGAACAATCCCTTGTGCTTGACGACGCAATGCATACGGATCCGCTGATCCACTCGGAATCATACCGACACCAAAGAATCCAGCGACGCTGTCCATCTTATCAAGGATCGCGTAGAGTGTCCCTGTCGGTGTCTCCGGACTTGCATCACCCGCGAAGCGTGGCATGTAATGTTCGCGAATCGCAGCAGCGACTTCCGGATCCTCGTTTTTCATGTTCGCATAACGTTCACCCATCAGACCTTGTAATTCCGTGAATTCATAGACCATTTGACTGACGAGGTCGAATTTATAGATCTGTCCTGCACGTTCGACACGTGTTTTGTCTGCACCGACACGATCTGCAAGTGCGAGTGCCATCTGACGGACGCGACGGACTTTTTCGCCTGTCGTTCCTAATTTTTCATGGAAGACGATTTTATCAAGACGTTTCGCCTGTTCATCGATATCTGCTTTTTTATCTTCTTCATAGAAGAACTGCGCATCTGCTAAACGGGCACGGATGACTTTTTCGTTTCCGCGTGCGACGTTTTCAAGATGTGTTGCGTTTCCGTTTCGTACCGTCACGAAATAATGGAGCAACGCCCCGTCACGTTTGACCGGGAAGTAACGTTGGTGTTCCTTCATCGTCGTGATCAAGACTTCTTCCGGTAACTCAAGATACGCTTCATCAAATGCACCGAACAAGGCTGTTGGATACTCGACGAGGTTCGTGACTTCTTCAAGTAAAGACGCATCGATCGGCACTTCGAATTGTTCGCGTGCCGCAAGCGCCGCGATTTGTTCTTCGATCAATTGACGACGTGCTTCGTAACTGACGATGACATTTTCTCCTGCGAGCGCTTCGACATAGGCATTCGGACGTAGGATCGTGATGTCCTGCCCGAGGAAACGATGTCCACGCGATGTCCGACCTGTTTCGACGGATGCGACTTCAAACGGGATGACTTGATCGTCAAGCAGGGCAATCAACCAACGAATTGGACGCATATAACGTAACGATTGTGTGCTCCAACGCATGTTTTTCGGGAATGTCATCGCTTCGACGACTTGTTTTAGTCCAGGAAGTAAATCAGCTGTCGCTTGTCCGACTTCCTTACGTGTCGCATAAAGGTATTCGACTCCTTTTTCTTCTCCAAGGAAGAGATCGTCCGTCGTTAACCCTTTACCACGCGCGAATCCTTCGGCTGCTTTCGTCCAGTTACCGTCTTCATCCATTGCGATTCGTTTTGCGGGTCCTTTTAATGTCTCTTCGAGGTCGCTTTGACGTGCTGCGAGACCCTTGACATATACTGCAAGACGGCGTGGTGTCGAGAAGGATTCGACGCTTGTGAACTCAATCCGTGCTTCTTCAAGGAAACGCGTCACGCGTTCCTTGAGTTGTGTTTCGGATTGAAGGACGAATCGAGCCGGCATTTCTTCTAAACCGATTTCAAGTAATAATTCATGCATGTGACTCACCTGCTTTCGACTTGATCAATGGGAAGCCAAGACGTTCCCGTTCTTCGATGAAACTTTGCGCACAACGACGCGACATGTTCCGTACACGATGGATGAACCCTGTGCGTTCCGTGACGGAAATCGCGCCCTTCGCGTCGAGAAGGTTAAAGGTATGCGAACATTTCAAGATGTAATCATACGCTGGGAAAACGAGGTTCTCATCCAAGGCACGATTCGCTTCTTTTTCATATTGATCGAATAACGTAAAGAGTAAAGCGACATCTGATGTTTCAAATGTATACTTCGAATGTTCGAATTCCGGTTGATAGAAGATATCACCGTATTTGAAACCATCTGTCCAAACGAGATCAAAGACGCTCTCGACATCTTGGATGTAAGAAGCGAGACGCTCGATTCCGTAAGTGATCTCTACTGCAATCGGATTACACTCGATTCCACCGACTTGTTGGAAGTACGTGAATTGTGTAATTTCCATTCCATTTAGCCATACTTCCCAGCCGAGACCAGCAGCACCGAACGTTGGGTTCTCCCAGTTATCCTCTACGAAACGGATGTCATGTTCGAGTGGATTGATCCCGAGCAACTCGAGACTTTGTAAGTACAGTTCCTGAATGTTGTCAGGTGATGGTTTCATGATGACTTGGAATTGATGGTGTTGATACAGACGGTTCGGGTTTTCTCCATAACGACCGTCAGCCGGACGGCGTGATGGTTCTGTATAACAAACGTTCCACGGTTCCGGTCCGAGACTCCGTAAAAACGTCATCGGATTCATCGTACCGGCTCCTTTTTCTACGTCGTATGCTTGCATCGTCAAGCAGCCTTGTTCTGCCCAAAATTTTTGTAATGTCAAGATCATGTCTTGTACTGTCATCTTCACGACTTTCACCTCCGAAATGATTAAGGAACGCAAAAAACGCCCCTATGTACAACAATCGTTGCACATAGGGACGAGACGAGCCCGCGGTTCCACCCTACTTGCATGCATCGCATGCCACTCTTTTTGACAAAAAAACACTCCGAAACGCCGTTCGCGCCCCTCTCACTCCCAGCTCACACCACCCTGGAATCGCTTGATTGAGAAAAAAGACGGTACTCCTTTTCGTCATCGTGTTCATTTAGTTACTTCTTCCGCATTCATTCTACCGAACCCGCTTGTTGCTGTCAATCATTGCCGAAATCAATCAACTGGTCGAGGACACGTTTTGAACGCAGACGTAATCCGCTGTAGCGTTCCATATAAGCATCCATGATTTGACGCAATAGACGCTTCGTTTCTGGCTTCACCGTCACGGTACCAATTCGTGAGAAATCATATACGGAAAACACATAGAGCATCTTCGCAACTGCCTCTGACATATAGACAGCATGTTCATCCTCATGGCGATGCCGGCGACAGAGTAGACCGCCATGATGTAACGAAAAAGCGAATGGTGCTTCAGCACTCCCGCAAATCGTACAGCCATTCAAATGTGGAGCAATGCCTAGATGACGCAACAGACGCAATTCGATGATGAAAGAGACGACGTCAGGATCTAGTCCTTCATCCATCGCCTCTAGTCCTTCGACGAATAAATCGTAAAGCGCCGGTTGCGGCACCCGTTCATCAAGCGCTTTATCCGCAAGCTCCAATAGATACATCGCATAAGCCATCAACACGACATCTTGCCGAATATGCGCATGACTTGTAATGACGTCTGCTGATTTTAACTGACCGAGACCCCGTGAACGTGGATAGACATAGACAGCTCGGACGAAAGGCTGACTAGCCGCGTTAAAACGGCTACCCGGCTTCTTCGCTCCTCGCGCCATGACGGCGAGCTTGCCGTATTCACGTGTCAGTAGCGTGACAATCTTATTCGATTCACCATATACGACCGTTCGTAATACAAGCCCTTCCGCCTTATCGATCATCGCTTAATACTCATCATCGCGGAAGCCGAGTTCACGCAATTGACCGGCCTTGTTGCGCCAATCCTTTTGGACTTTGACCCACAAGTTCAGGTAAACTTTCGTCCCGAGTAACATCTCAATGTCCGTTCGTGCTTCAGAGCCGATTTCTTTTAGAAGTGCTCCGCGTTTACCGATGATGATTCCTTTTTGGGAATCGCGCTCGATCAAGATCGTCGCATGGACATCCACCATGTTTCCATTCTCACGTGTCTTGATTTGATCAATCGCGACGGCAATCGAGTGTGGTACTTCATCGCGTGTCTTTTGCAAGACTTTTTCACGAATCATCTCTGAGATGATGAAGCGTTCTGGGTGGTCAGTGACTTGATCCGCTGGATAATACATCGGTCCTTCTGGTAGAATTTTTGCGATTTCTTCAAGTAACGGTCCGACATTATTCCCTTGTAGCGCCGAAATCGGAACGACTGCCGCGAACTCGAGTTCATTTTTGTACGACTCGATGATCGGTGGAATATCATTCGGATGAATCAAATCGACTTTATTCATGACGAGAATGATTGGTGTATCGAGTTCCTTCAATTTTTCAATAATGAAGTCGTCACCTTTTCCTTTTGGTTCCGTCACGTTGACCATGAACAAGATCGCATCGACTTCACGCAATGCGTTCGTCGCGACCTTCATCATGAAATCGCCGAGTTTATGTTTTGGTTTATGGATCCCAGGTGTATCGATGAAAATCGTCTGAACATCTTCTGTCGTATAGACACCTTGAATCTTATTACGCGTCGTTTGTGGTTTATCAGACATGATGGCAATTTTTTGTCCGATGACACGGTTGAGGAATGTCGATTTTCCGACGTTCGGGCGTCCGATGATCGAGACAAAGCCCGATTTGAATCCTTCTTTAAACATGTAAATCTCCTTTCGTGAATGCTCCCGGTAAGAGGGCGCCCACTGTTGTTTCTGTGACATCCCCTTTAAGGTTTGTCAAATAGATTGGCATATCCGCATCACACATCTCTGATAACACTTGGCGGCATTGTCCGCACGGTGCGACCGGTCCTTCTGTGTCCGCAACGACAGCCATCGCTGCATACTCGCGCGCATCTTGTGCCCACGCAGAGAAGATAGCTGTCCGTTCTGCACAGTTACAAAGACCATACGCTGCGTTTTCAATATTGCAGCCATGGAAGACTTGTCCGTCTTTCGTCAAGAGAGCAGCACCGACTTGGAATTTTGAATATGGAACATACGCTTTTTCGCGTGCACGTTTAGCTTGTTCGAGTAATTGTTCTGTTTTCATGTGAGTATCCCCTTTTTAGGAACGGTATTGGCCAAAAAGGCCGGATTCTTATTGTACCAAATATGGGATGAAGATGCATAGCGCAATCGCAACAGATGTAAGCGCCAACACTAAAACAGCACCACTCGCGATATCTTTGACTGCTTTTGCCAGTGGATGCCACTCCTGCGTCACGAGATCCACGACGCGCTCAAACGCTGTATTGAACATCTCGGCACTTATGACGATCCCGACCGTCAGAAAAAGAATCGCTCGCTCGACAGATGTCAACGGTAATAAAAAGGCGACAAGTAATACGATGCCGCCAATGATGACATGAACTTTCATATGCCGTTCTTCTCGAATCGATTGGCGCAACCCATGCATCGCATGTCGAAATGGTTGCCACCAGCTTTTCACAACGTGCCCCGGAATAACTCGAAGTGATGCAGGATTTCCTCCTGTCGCTTCGTCATGATTTCCTCATCTGCCTTTTCAATGTGATCATATCCGAGTAAGTGGAGGAAACCATGGACGGCGAGAAAACCGAGTTCACGCTCGAAATGATTGCCATATTCAGCCGCCTGTTCGCGACATCGTTCCACGGAAATGATCAAATCACCGAGGACGACTGGTTCATCTTCCAATAATCCAAAATCGATTTCATCTTCTCCGAGTTCTTCCATCGCGAAGGAAATGACGTCTGTCGCCTGATCTTTCCCACGCCATTCACGATTAATCTCTTGAATCTCATCGTTTGAGACGAAAGTCACGGACAACTCACTGTTCGGATCGACTTCTTCTTGTTCCGCCGTGTAAATCAAAATCGATTCGACAAGCTGTCGTTGTTCTTCCGTTAGACGATTATTTTCGTCTGTCATATAAATGTTCATTTCGTTGCCTCTTTCTTTAATTCTGGATACTCGATTCGTTCATGGAACAAACCGGATAAGGTATGACACGCACTTTCACCGACGCGATAAATCTCACGTGTCGTGATGTCACATTCCGCAAATTGGTCGTCCATCATCTTTTCACGAATGATTTTCGCGACTAGGTCCCGAATTCCTTCTTCCGAAGGAGCTTTCATTGAACGAACAGCCGCTTCAATCGAGTCGACGATCATGATGACTGCCGCTTCACGCGTTTGTGGTTTAGGTCCTGTATAACGGAACGTATCCTCATCGACTTCACCTTGTTCTGCTGCCTTGACATAAAAATATCGGAGCAACGATGTTCCATGATGCTGGCGACAAATATCGATGATCGCTGCCGGGAGTTTTGCTTTTTCGAGCAATTCAACACCATCCTCTGTATGTGCCAAGATGACACGTGCCGACTCTTCCGGCGTCAATCGATCATGCGGATTGCGTCCATGCTGGTTTTCAATGAAATAAAGTGGTCGTCGTGTTTTTCCTAAATCGTGATAGTAGGCACCGACTCGCGCAAGCAACCCATCTGCACCGATTGCTTCACAGGCTGTTTCTGCTAGGTTCGCGACCATCATGCTATGATGATACGTTCCTGGCGCTTCGACCAAGAGTTTCTTCAACAAGGGATGCGTCGGGTTCAACAGTTCGAGCAGACGCGTCGGTGCTAAGATACCAAATGTCATTTCGAGGAACGGCAATAACCCAATCGCAAGAATGGCACTCAAGATCCCACTAGCAATCGCAAAACCGACTAAAGTCAATGTTTCACGTAATTCGAATGTGCCACTACGTAATAGAACGAATGCAAAGAAAATCGCGATGTTTGCTCCGGCAATCGAAATACTGCTCATGAAAATACGACGACGTGACAAACTAGACTGTAGGAAAAACGTTGCGACTAAACTACCGACTAACAAATAGATCGCGATATTGAAGCTGAAGTTTTGATTCGTACTATAGAAGAACGTTCCAGCAAGCGCCGTAAAAAGAGAACTCGATAATGCAATCCGTTCGTTCAATAAATTGCGCAGGACAAGCGCAGCAAAAGCGGTCGGTGTGAGTAAGTAAAGTGCAGGATTGATGTCGTCTGCTAAAAAGGCCATGCCATACATGACAAGCAATTGTAAGCTGACGACGAGGTAGACAAGCCCAAACAACCGGATCCGCCCCATCTGTGCATACCGTAGTTTCGAGCGATGAATGAAGCCGAATAGGAAAGCAGTCATCAATGCACTGACAAGCATCGCTCCAAGTAACGGTTTCAACGACTGACGGTCAGAAATCAAGCCGACGAGTTGTAGCTGGCGGTAAGCATCTTGCGAAATCACTTCGCCTCGTTTGACGATCACTTCACCTTCTGAAATGATGACCGGTTCGACTTTATCACTCGTCTGCTTACGAAGCTGTTCCGTCTTTTCCGGATCATAGACGTAATTCGTCACGATCAGTTGATCGGTCAGCGCTTTAGCGACTGCTTTTAATGAGAAGGAGAGCGGCGAACGTTCGATATCAGTCCGCGCATTCTCACGTGCTTCTGCTACTTCACCACCATCGGACGAGATACGTTGACGCATCGCTTCTTCAATCGCTGTAATGACGACGTCACGTGTCGTATTCCGAAGTGCTGTCGTCGACGTCACAAGCAAGCGTAACTCATCATCCTTCAACAGTGTCGCCGCCTCCGTTCCACGCAGACGCTGTTTGATTTTACCGATCTCATTTGCTTTTTTAATACCGGATAAACTAGCAAAAAGTTGTTCTACTTTATCAATTTGCTGTGCTGCATACTCTTGTTTGATCGTATACTGACTCTCGATTGCAGCAACCGAATTTTCCTTGATTTGATTTGTTGCGACCCGGTCCTCCATCGTCAAGGGTGACCGGATATCTTCTTCTGCAATTGAGAATGGTTCTGCGGACAAGGCTTCTGGTCGAACGCTGACATACATCATCGTCGATACGATGAGATAGAATATTACTGTCAAAAGACCGACCCAGACCCCAACCTTGCGCATATCATCTCCCCCTTTTTCCTCTATTTCCGTAACGGCTTAGGTCAAATCCTGACTATAAGCATCAACGATTTTTCGGACAAGTGGGTGACGTACGACATCAGCTGAGCCAAAGTGCTCAAAATGAATCCCTTTGACATTGCCGAGCAAATGTAACGCTTCTTGTAGACCAGACGTTTTTCCACGCGGAAGATCGACTTGCGTTAAATCGCCCGTAACGATCATCTTCGAATGGAATCCGAGACGCGTCAGGAACATCTTCATTTGTTCCCGTGTCGTATTTTGCGCTTCATCGAGAATGACAAAAGCATGTTCAAGCGTCCGTCCTCGCATGTAAGCAAGCGGTGCGATTTCGATGACACCACGTTCAAGCAGACGAGCCGTATGCTCGACACCAAGGACGTCATGTAGCGCATCGTACAGAGGACGTAGATAGGGATCGACCTTTTCTTTAAGATCCCCTGGAAGAAATCCTAGATTTTCTCCTGCTTCTACTGCCGGACGCGTCAGGACGAGTCGTTTGACGTGACCTTCCTTCAGTGCTTTTGCTGCCATCACGACTGCGAGATATGTTTTTCCGGTCCCTGCTGGTCCAATACCGAATGTCAAATCACAGCGATCAATTCCGCGAACGTAACGTGCTTGACCGAGTGTCTTTGCACGAAGTGGTTTTCCTTTATGATTCGTATGAATGACCGTATCGTAAAGTTCCAGTAGTTCATCCACACGATCTTGACGTGCGAGTTGAATGGCGCTCGTCGCGTCACGTTCCGTTAAAACAGCTCCGCGATTCACAAGTTGTTTCAAGACGCCTACGACCTGTCCTGCTAAGATCACAGACTGCTCCTGTTCGGATTGTGCCAACAGCTCATCTCCTCGATGGGTCAGCTGAACGTCAAGTTCTGCTTCCATCGTACGTAAGACTGCATCATTCGGACCGACGAATGCTTGAATCTGTTCTGAATTCGAAAATGCAAATGGGATTCTTTCGTTGAATATCACGTTGTGAATGGCCTCCTAGTCATGGATAACAAGTTGTCATCGCTTCATATCTAATCTCTTCCACTTTAGCACTTCCGCCGAAAAGATGGAAAGAAAAACCCGTTCCCACCTTTTAGGAAATAAAAAGAGTCGATCCTACGCGTCTCGTAGGATCGACTCACTAGACAAATATTAGCGTTTGCGCTTGGAAACAGGCGCACCAAGAACTTCACTCCAAACGATGGCACGTCGCATTTCATCTTGTGAAATCGTCGTTGCTGATGCTGAACGACTAGACGATCCAATGGCACTATCTGCTACGCTATCTTTGATTTCGCCAATCGTCGATGAGGACATCCCTTTTTTCGAATGTTGCTTTTGACGTTGATCCAAACGTTGTTGCAATTCCGTTCGTTCATGAACTGGTCGCGCTTTCGTTTGCGTTACCCCCGGTTGTTTCTTCGCGGGTGCTTTTTTACGAACGACAGGTGGAGGTAGCGTCTCTTGTCGCATCGTATCGACCTGTTCGGTCATTTGCTTCACATATTCACCGAACTCCTTTGAAGGAGTTCGGTTCGTCTGCTTCGGTTTTTTATCTGCTGCTTTTGAGATGACGGAGATGACACCGAATGCGATCATCAATCCGACCCATATGATATCCATACCGTCTCACCCTTTATTGTGAGTCATTTGGTGATGATTGCCCACCGATTGCTTGGCGCATTTTCGTATCTGCTGTCACGTTCAAGTAGTTCGCATAATCCATGACACCAAAGTTACCGTCACGCATCGCTTCAGCGATAGCAAGCGGCACTTCCGCTTCAGCAGCGACAACCTTCGCACGCATCTCTTCAACACGTGATTTCATCTCTTGTTCACTTGCGATCGCCATTGCGCGACGTTCTTCGGCTTTCGCTTGCGCAATGTTCTTATCTGCTTCCGCTTGATCCGTTTGAAGGACCGCACCGATATTCTTACCGATATCAATATCTGCAATATCAATCGAGAGAATCTCGAACGCCGTACCCGAATCGAGTCCTTTTGCAAGAACCGTCCGTGAGATCATCTCTGGATTCTCAAGTACTTCTTTTTGGTCATTACACGAACCAATTGTTGAGATGACACCCTCACCAACACGTGCGATGACCGTTTCTTCCCCAGCACCACCGACGAGACGATCGATGTTCGCACGTACCGTGATCCGGGCTTTCGCTTTCACTTCAATCCCGTTCATCGCCACACCGGCAATGAATGGTGTTTCGATGACTTTCGGGTTAACCGACATCTGAACAGCTTCTAAAACATTACGACCAGCAAGATCAATCGCCGCTGCGCGTTCGAAGCTCAACTCGATATTCGCACGGTGTGCTGCAATCAAGGCATTGACGACGCGGTCAACGTTACCACCAGCAAGGAAGTGACTTTCCAGTTGGTTCGTATTCAAGTTCAATCCCGCTTTAACTGCCTTGATCAACGGATTGACAATCTTAGACGGTGTTACTCGACGAAGACGCATCCCAACTAATGTAAAGATCGATACGCGCACTCCCGCTGCGAGCGAGCTAATCCAAAGTGGAATCGGAACGAGCGTGAAGAAGATGGCGAGGAAAATTAAGATTCCTCCGGATATGAGTAATACAGTCAATAATTCAGGTGTCATGTGTGGGACTCCTCCTTCGTATGTTGGACTCTAACAATGACGCGTCCGTGCGTCACTTCTTTTACGACGATCGTTTCCCCCGCTTGAATGAAGGTCCCTTCCGTAACGGCATCGATTCGATTTCCGTCGATTTCAATTGTTCCTGACGGACGGAGAGGTGTCAGACTGACTCCTTCTTGTCCTAACAGTTGCACTTTGTCTTGATGAGAAAGATAGCCTTTTTCAGACGATGTGGAATCTGTCAAAATCAAACCTCTCCATAATAAGGATTGATTCGATTTAATTCTGCGATATGCCCAGTATCCGGCCGCAAGTGATAGAAATACAGCAAGTCCAACCGCTATGCCTACTTGACCAACTGTAGCACCTGCCATGATCAGACTAGCAAGGACAGCACCGATCCCAAGGACGCCAAAGATTCCGAACCCTGTGACGAATATTTCGACCAGTAACATGAGGACCCCGATCATGAAGACCGTCAAAATCATCCCTAAGCTAAACGTCATGCGTACGTTCACCCCTTTTCATTCGTGTCAGAAGCTGCTTCTTTTGCACTTTGATTCGTTACTATAATTATATACGCTTTCAAAACAAAAAGGTTTCATGACTATTCTGAATTCATTAAGAAACTTTTAATTGTGACAGGAACGACAAAAAAGGTGCCCCGAAGGACACCTTTTTCATGTATTAAGCGAGCCGTTGTTTGACGAGTCGATTAATTAACGCACCGTCTGCCTTGCCTTTAAGCTGCGGCATGACGATACCCATTACTTTCCCCATATCCGAAGGAGCAGAGGCACCCGTCTGCGCAATAGCTGCGTCGACGATTTCCTGTACTTCTTCCTCGGAAAGCTGTTTTGGCATATAAGCTTCGAGCACGACAATCTCTGCTTGAATTTTCGCGACGAGATCGTGACGACCAGCGCTTTCGAATTCTCGGAGGGAGTCGTTGCGCTGCTTCATTTCACGTGAAAGAATCGTTAATTCTTCCTCGTCTGTCAATTCTTGCTTACCGAGTTTGATCGTTTCATTTTGCAGCGATGATTTCACCATGCGAATCGTCGTAAGACGATCTTTTTCACGAAGACGCATGGCATCTTTCATATCCGCTGTCAAACGCTCCTGAAGACTCATGAGGATACACCCTCTCTAACGTTAGAACTTCTTACGCTTACGCGCAGCCTCCGATTTAAGCTTACGTTTTACACTTGGCTTTTCGTAGTGTTTACGTTTACGAACTTCTGCAAGCGTACCATCTTTTGAAACACCACGTTTGAAGCGACGAAGTGCGTCTTCAAGTGATTCATTTTTACGTACACGAGTTTCCACTAGTTTTCCCTCCCTCCGATATTACCGACTAAAGGAAACGTGTCAGACACGTCATACAACATTATAGTAGGAATATACAATTTGGTCAACAGTTGATTCAAGCGACTTTTCTGTACCCTACGCTGTTCCTTTTTGTTCTTTTCTATCCTCTCATGCTTGCATCCGTTTGACAACAAAATCTGATCATTCCTGCATCAAAATCCAGAAACTTTTTCGTAAGCGTTATCATCATTTTTTAAAATGTTTTGTCAAAAAGGGTGATGATGTGTCAAAATATAGGCAATTATCAAACAAAGGAGTGTGACATCACGTATGAAAGAAGCAAAACGCATCATCTGGGGCTTGATTCTCGGCGTAGTTCTCGGAATCATTCTGGCTAGCATACCGGATAAGTCGATCTATGAAGGATTGAATAAATATGCTTTACAACCAATCGGAACAATCTTCCTGAACTTGATTAAGATGCTCGTCGTACCGATTGTCTTCTTCTCAATCGCCCTTGGTGTCATGGGACTCGGTAATCCAAAAGAACTGGGTCGTGTCGGTGGAAAAGCGATCATTTACTTCATGACGACGACAGCTGTCGCGATCGTCATCGCTCTCGGTTTATCATTATTGATTAAACCGGGTACATTCGGTAACTTCGAGACGCAAGGTCTTGAATATGATAACGGAAATCTACCAGATACGAGCATAATCAACACAATCGTCGGTATGTTCCCGACGAACCCGATCACGTCGATGGCAGAAGGCAACATGTTACAAATCATCGTCTTCAGTGTCTTTATCGGTTTCGGGATCACATTTCTCGGTAAAAAGGTCTCGACGTTACGGACTTTCATTGAACAGGGTAACGATTTAATGACATATTTGATCACACTCGTCATGAAGATGGCGCCGCTCGGAGCGTTCGCCTTGATTGCATCGGCAGTCGGTTCACAAGGCTTTGATTCCTTAAAAGCGATGGGACTTTATATGGGTGTCGTCATTTTATCTTTGATCGTTCATTCTGTATTGACATATGGTTCGACTGTCTCACTTCTTGGGAAGATGAATCCGTTCTTCTTCTTTAGAAAATTCGCACCTGTCATGTTGTTTGCTTTCTCGACGTCTTCGTCGAACGCAACACTTCCTGTCGCTATGCAAACGGCTCAAAAAGAGCTGAAGGTTCCACGCTCCGTCTCTAGTTTCGTTCAGCCACTCGGTGCGACGATCAATATGGATGGGACGGCAATCATGCAAGGAGTTGCGACTGTTTTCATCGCGCAAGTCTATGCGGTTGATTTAACACCTGGGCAACTTGCGACGGTCGTTCTGACAGCTGTTCTCGCATCGGTCGGAACAGCTGGTGTTCCGGGTGTCGGTCTCGTCATGCTAACGATGGTTCTTCAGTCGGTCAATTTACCCGTCGAAGGGATCGCTTTGATCATCGGTGTCGATCGTCTTCTGGATATGATGCGTACAGCCGTCAATATCACGGGTGACGCAGCATGTGCCGTCATCGTCTCGAAATCAGAAGAAGATAACCTCAAAGAAGGTAAGGAAACTGATGAACGCTATGCGTAATCGTATGTCTCTTACTCCGACAAAGGACGTTCCGCAAACTGCGGAACGTCCTTTGTCGTTTGTTTGATTATTTTGCTAAGACGAACGAGCTGAGTCCCTCAACACGAACCGTACCTGAAACAGTGCGGATCGTTTTTGTTCCTGCTTGTTTACCATCTACGAGAAGCTTCCATTTCCCTTTCGGTAGCTTCATGTCAACTACCGTTCGATTTGCATTGTGAATGACATATAAATCGTTCTTCTGTTGTGGCGCGTCGTCATCTAGTCGATACGCAATGACTTGTGCCGGTGCTGCTTCAAACGTCAAGTAACGACGGATATCTTTCGCTGTTGCTAAGTGAAGTGCAGGGTTCTTCTTGCGCAATGCAATTAATCCGGTCATATAATCGACGTCTTGTTGACGATCCATCTTCCGTTTCCAATCGAGCTGGTTGACAGAATCCGGTGATTTATATGAGTTATGGTCGCCGCCCTTCGTCCGCATGAAGTCCTGTCCTGCATGGATGAACGTCGTTCCTTGTGACGTCAACAAGATGCTTGAAGCCAAACGATGCATCTTTGTCTTCGTTGCGTCATTGTCTTGCGGATTCGTCAGGTTCAACTTATCCCAGAGCGTATGGTTGTCATGTGCTTCAACGTACGTGATGGCTTGATCTGGTTCTTGCGTAAATCCTTGAATCTCTTTGTCATAAGCAATTTCTCCGACGATTCCGCGTTTGATGCGCGTTTCAAGACCCGTTGTTCCGTTAATGAAACCAGCATCTGAATCGATGAAGACGCTACCTTTAAGCGCATCGCGCAGGTTGTCGTTGAAATGTCCGATTCCTGGCATTTGTTTTGTATTCGTTTGGTTTGCCTTATCCATCTCCGGAAGCGGTGTTCCAAGGCTCCACCCTTCTCCGAATACAAGAATCGACGGATCAATTCGTTTTGTCGCCTGTTTGACAGCATTCATCGTCTTGACGTCGTGAATGCCCATCAAGTCAAAGCGGAATCCGTCCCAGTGGTATTCTTTCGCCCAATATGAGACAGAGTCAACGATCAATTTGTGCATCATTTGACGCTCAGATGCTGTATCGTTTCCAACACCAGTTCCGTTCGCTAAATCGCCGCCTTCTGTATAACGGTAGTAATAACCAGGGACGATTTTATCAAGGTTTGATGCCTTTGCGTCAAACATGTGGTTGTAAACGACGTCCATGACAGCACGAAGTCCATTGTCATGTAGTCCTTGAATCATCTGCTTCATTTCTGTGATTCGGACTTTTGGATCATAGGGGTTTGTCGCATACGATCCTTCTGGTGCATTGTAGTTCTTCGGATCATAACCCCAGTTGTATGATTTAAGCGGATTCGTCTCATCGACGGACGCTGTGTTGAAATCATAAACAGGAATGAACTGGACATGCGTGATACCAAGTTCCTTCAGATGATCTAGTCCTGTCTTCGTTTTTGTTTTCTTACCATTCTTCGTCAAGCGAGTACCTGGTTCGATGACACCAAGATATTTTCCTTTTTGTTTGATACCTGAATCGTAACCCGAGTTCGTCACATCAAACATCGATAGATCACGGACATGTGATTCATAAATGATCGCGTCTGTTGCGTGACGAAGTGGCATTTTCCCATTCGTCCAACGTTTTGGATCCGTCTCGCGTAAGTCGACGACGACACCTTGGTCTCCATTGACAGCGACTGCTGTCGCATATGGATCCACCGCACGCGTCGATTCTTTTGCGTGCTTGACTTCATACGTGTAACCGACACCGTCAAGGTCACCCTTGACCGTCACTTGATAGACACCACGTTCCGTTCGTTCCATCTTGATTTCACGCGTGATATCCTCTGTCGTAGCAGCTTGTTGTTTCGGTAAGCGATATAGTTCAAGTTCAACGGCTTGCGCTGTCGGCGCCCAGACCTTGAATGTCGTCTTCGATTTCTGATAGTCGACGCCGAGCTTACCACCATAGGCATACTTTTGATCGAATGCTTTCGAACGCAGTACCTTCCCTGCTTCAAGAACTGCTTCTCCAAAAACAGGATGCGTCACGCGGACGACTTTTGCTAAATCGATATCAGAAGCGACTTCGACTTTCGCCGTCTTGGCATCGATCGATGATACGACTGGATTCGTCACACCTTCGAACGTAAATGCCTTTAAGTCTTCTGCCGTCATCGGTGTATTCGTTTTAAGCGTCATCGTCCGGAAGTCATCAGCCAAAAAGCTCGTGATTTTTGGCGTGCGATCAATTTCCGGTTTACTGTAGTACACTGTCTGGTCCCCTTCGATCAACCAGATGTCCTTCGCACCTGCATAAAAGAAACGATCGGCTCCGTCTTTTTCCGACCAGCCCTCAAGATGAGGAATGACGCCTGCAAGACGTGCTTTCGTTGGGTTATCAAGCGTTACTTTGGCAATGGCACCAAACTCATCTTGCTGATCGAACTCGAAACGCTTGCCATCTTGCGCTTCCGGCCAAGACCAGACGCCGTATTTATCATAATCATTGTCATACCGATAATAGTGGATGTTCGTGTCGATTTTTTCGACGTCTGCTCCATTAGTCGGATTGACCGTCGAGATGTCCTTGCTTCCCGATTCGATCCAGATTTCAGCAACTCCGTTTTTAATCATGTCTTTCGTGATGAAGCGGTCGTTCTCAGATCCTCCATCCTTGTTCCAGTTATCATCTCGGACGATAAAGCCGACTTTTTCCGGCTGATCGACTGGAAATTCATAAGTTGCCACTTTGCCGTAAGTATCCTCACCGTTAAAAGCGTGGGCTTTATTCGGAAAATAATCCGGACCGTTCGCCCATAACCACAAGTTCCAATCCTTCGTGGCGTTCGGGTCTTCCTTGTAATGAATGATGACCAATGTAGACTTTCCTTTTTCCAATGCTTGACCGGATAAAGACAGTCCACTAAATATTAGTGCAAACGTTAGCGCAACGATACAAACGGATCTTATGCGGTTCATGCGATAGCCATCTCCTTTTGGTATGTAATCGTTTTCATTTTGCATCCGTTTACAAGTCCTGTCAAAGCCTATTTCATCGATTTGATCGAAAATAAGACTTTTGAACCAAGCACTTTTTTCAAAAAGAATGATGCGTTACTTAAGAGAAAGATAGGAAAAAGCGCCTCCACAATCATTTGCTAGAGACGCTCAACCTTGTTTATTTGATGGTAATACTAATTATGACTTATGATCGTGCGAGAAGTTTAGCGATCGTCTGCTTCGTCTGTTCCATTGATTCGTCCGATGCAAAGAAATACCAGACACCATCACTTGCGATATATCCTTCTCCCTCGATTTTCAGCGGCTTCAATTGTTCGAACCCCCGCTGATTTTCCTGCGCTAGTTGCGCTGCGACATCGAGTCCAATATTCGTCGTAAAGTTGTTTTTCATGACGTCCGTAATCTTTTCGAGTTGCGTCAATAACCGCGGTCCAGCAAGCTTCATTCCGACGGCTTCTAGCACTTGACGCTGACGAATTTGTCGTCCCATATCGCCGAGTGGATCTTGCTTTCGCATACGTGCGTAACCACTCGCTTCAAGACCCGTCAGATGAATTTTCCCTTTCTCATACTCCTTTTGAAGACGACGGTCGTTCCAACTGAAGGCAGATGGATTGTCGACCGTGACACCCCCAACAGCATCGACCAACTCAATCAATCCATCCATGTTGATTTTCGCATAATAAGGAATATCGGTCTCAAACGTCTGCTCCACCGTCTCGACTGTCTCTTTCACCCCCCCATAGGCATAGGTATGATTGATTTTAGTCTTTTCGCCAGACGGCACGGTTACCTGCATATCTCTTGGAATGGACAGGGAAGTCGCTTGTCTTGTTTTTGGATTGAATGAAAGAAGCATGATGGCATCGGCACGTCCCTTATCGTTTTTCCGTTCATCCACGCCCAGTAACAAGACATTGACCGGCTTCATCGATTCGAGTGGCTTCGGCCGCTCTCCATCTAACGGTGTTAAAAACGCGTCTGCCGTTTGCTTCACTTTTAAAAAAGCTAAACCAGCTGATGTACTAGCAATCAGAACGAACCCTAGTAGGAGCGCACTCAATACGCGCCAAACAAGGCGTGGTTTTCTTTTCGCCATTCGGGATCTCATGTCATGAACTCCTTCATAGTGTGTTTTCATACGTCTTCATCAATCCAGCAATGTTCGAGTTATGCAGGAACAGCACGGAGTCGACTTGTTTTTGTTTAGCGAACTGCGACACATCGAATGATTTTGGGACGTAACGAACGTCGACGACTTCGAGATTGGCACTTTTAGCAAGGAACGGTAAGACTGGATTCGCGAATGAATCCTTTAAGACGAGAATCGTTGGTCGATCATTCTTCGTCTGCTCCTTCATCGACATGATGCCATGATTCCCGCGCAAGAATACTTCATACCGATCGACGTAATCTCCCTCTTGCTGAACGAAGGATTCATCAATGACTGGGCGATCGCATGCACCGTCGTAACAGACATTGATTCCTTTGAAAAATGCTGGTTCATAATAGGCTAACTGATCACCAGACGTCGCATACGCAAGCGTCGTCTTTCGCGCTAATGAACCATAATAGGCATGCTCACCTTCTTTACGATTTGATTTTGATGGCATGACTGGTCGTAAGTCCATCCCCTTCGTAATCGTCTGATATGCCGATGCTGCCCCGTCGATATTCCAGTGATGGTCCGTCTTGAAGTAGTCCGTTAGTTTTAATTGATCAAGTGACAAATTCGTCATCCCGGCAGCCTTGAAGTCCCGAATCATTCCTGCGTATCGTGTCCGCGCGTTCGAAGCAACATACGATGGGATCAACTGATCGCGCTCAGCAATGACCGTCTTCGATGGAGCTAGTGCCATATAGACAGGACGATCAAGTTCTTGAACGAATTGTCGAAACACGTTTGGAATCTGGACTTGAGTCGAGGCACTCGGTTCGATCATATAGCCATTTTTAGCTGTATAGATTCCATTACGAAAAGGCTGTCTGAAGACATCCTTCGATAGTAGCGCCTGCATCTCAACGAACGTCCCTCGCAAAAGCAGTTGGTCCGTGAAATACGTCTCCATCTTCAGCATGTCTTTTCCAGTCGCGATTCCTTCAATCGTCGGATCGACCGATTGAGCGAGTGTGCGATTTTCTAGCTGTGAACGTACACGGTCCTCTCGGACGAGCGTTCCGATCCCAATCGTTAACAAAATGAGTAGAAAACTAATCGTCGTCACCCACATCATGATCCGTTCAAAAGAGGTCGTCCGTTGTTGTTCCTGCTTATTTTTTGTTTCAAGTGGCTGTGCCATCAGTAGACCTCCTTTTTAAAAGCGGAAATAGATGAAAGGGTTAAACGTACTTGCAACAAGTGCTGATGTCGCAAGGAACAGCATCAACATCGCATACCCATACTGCATCGTCGTACCAATTCTTCCGAGTGACACGACTAATCGCTCTCCGATGATTTTCGGAATCGGTGTCGCTGCGATACACGCGACAAACAGTAGAACACCATTTTGGACAAGCTGGTAGCTCGCGCGTTCATCCCAGATCACATCTGGTACGAACATTGCTTGAATGTACGTAACGGCTTCCGGGAACGTCTCGGAACGGAAGAATACCCAACCGACCAAAACGAGTACGAGTGTCCAAACGGTCGAGAAGACTGGCATTTTCTCCAACCATTTCCCGAGAAATGCTTTCTCAAGCATGATCCAGATTCCGTAATAGGCTCCCCACGCGACGAACGTCCAACTAGCACCATGCCAAAGACCCGTCAGCATCCAGACAATTGCTAAGTTACGATACTGTAACCACGGTGAGACACGATTTCCACCAAGCGGGATGTAGACATAATCCCGGAACCACGATCCAAGTGAAATATGCCAACGACGCCAAAATTCAGAAACGGACTTTGAAATGTAGGGATAGTTGAAATTCTCAAGAAAGTGAAATCCGAACATCAAAGCAAGTCCAATCGCCATGTCGCTGTATCCTGAAAAATCAAAATAGATTTGTAAGGCGTAGGCAATGATGCCGATCCAAGCAAGCCCCATCGAGAGATCTTTCATATTGAAGATGGCATCCGCGACTTGACCACATCCATTGGCAAGAATCAGTTTTTTAGCTAAACCAATCGTAAAACGCCGAACTCCTCGGGCAAAATCGGAAACTGTCTCTTCTCGTGACTCGATTTGGCTCGCAATCGTGTTGTAGCGAACGATCGGACCCGCGACGAGTTGAGGGAAGAACGCGATATAAAGGGCGAGGTCAAGCGGATTCTTTTGCACCGCTTCCTTCCCTTTGTAGATGTCGATGACATAACTCATCGCATGAAACGTATAGAACGAGATACCGAGTGGCAAGACGACTTCTGGTACGAACCCTCCTAATCCGAATGTCTCGTTGACTGAACGAACAAAAAATCCGCTGTACTTGAACCAGCCGAGTAACCCCAGATTGACTGCAATCATACTGAACATGATCCACTTGACGCCGATTCGGTGTCGATACAGATCGACAAACAAGGCGAAGAAGTAGTTGATCGTGACGCTCAGTAGCATCAGCAATGCAAAACGCGGTTCTCCGAATGCATAAAAGAATAGACTCGTCACTAATAACCAGCCATTTCGGAAGCTGCGTGGGAGTAGGTAATAGACGATCAATACAGTCGGTAAGAACAGAAATAAGAATATCGTCGAACTAAATAACATACGTCGCTTCCTCCCCTGCCGTGACATGTTGCACAATCTGAATGTCCCGGAGATGGACTCGGAAGCTCCCCTCTTGCAAGAACTTCCATGCCACCTTGAAATACTTCGCTCCTGGTACTCGTTTCATCTGTACATGAACGACTGTCTCATTCGTCAATGTGACGGTCTCCGTTTCCGATCCCATTCGTTTTTTCTGTCCATATTGCATCTTGAATAACTGAACGACACATGGTGCATCGACTTCGAAATGACAGGTCACCTCGATGATGTCTCCTGTAATCGTGGCGTCTGACCGGTATAACTTTGAAGGCGGATGTTGAAATCCTTGATCAAACAACTGAATGTACAATTTGTCATCTGCCGTCGCTTCTTGAAAATCAAAATAGATACCATCTGTAGCATCCTCAAGCAAGATTTTTTCCTGCGTTCCGAATGGAAAGAACTGATAAATCGCTGGAGGAATACGTTGACTCATACAGGTACCTCACTCATGATGGCATCGACGATTCGCTCTGCTGCCTGTCCATCGCCATAAGGATTCGCGGCTTGCGCCATCGATTGATAGAACACCTGATCCGTCAACAATTGATGACTCATCGTATAAATCATCTCTGGGTTCGTCCCGACGAGCTTCAACGTTCCAGCTTCGACCCCCTCTGGACGTTCTGTCGTCTCCCGTAAGACAAGAACAGGCACGCCGAGCGAAGGTGCTTCCTCTTGAATCCCACCTGAGTCAGTCAGAATGAAGGATGCCCGAGCCGCAAGATTATGGAAGTCAAATACATCAAGTGGTTCGATCAATTGAATCCGCGGATGATGCTCCAAGCGAGCTGCCGCCTCTAGTACGACCGGATTCGGATGAACCGGATAGACGATTTCGATTTCTGGATGTTCATTCGCTAGTCGCTCGATTGCATCAAAAATCGTTGCCAGTTGTAAATGATTCTCACGGCGATGAACCGTCAAAAGAACGAGTTTTCGTCCCGACTTCTCTAGGCGCGATAGGACAGGATGTGTATATGTCGGTGATACAGTCGTCTTCAACGCATCGATGACCGTATTACCGGTTACGATGATTGGCGTCTGCTTGTTCTCAGCACGTAAGTTCATTGCTGCCTGTTCAGTCGGTGCAAAATGATAATCCGCCAACACACCTGTCAATTGACGATTCATCTCTTCTGGGAACGGCGCATACTTTTCATATGTCCTTAATCCTGCTTCCACATGACCGACTGGAATCTGTTGATAGAACGCCGCTAAAGAAGCAGCGAACGTCGTCGTCGTATCCCCATGGACAAGGACGAGATCCGGCTGTTCCTTTTCGAGGACGCGACGCATCGCGTTTAAAATACGCGCCGTCATTTCCTCTAACGTCTGACGCGGACGCATCAAATCCAAGTCATGGTCCGGAGTGATCTCGAACAGTTCAAGGACCTGATCGAGCATCTCTCGGTGCTGTGCTGTAACAACGACGATTGGTTCGACGTCCTGACGATTTTCAAGTGCTTTAACGACCGGCGCCATTTTGATCGCCTCTGGTCGTGTTCCGAATACAAGCATGACACGTTTCATTTACTTCATCCCCTATCTCATTTCATGACGATTGTTCAATCGTCTCGCCCATCATTTGCTGATCCACGGAACCGATCCGTTCCGTTCGTTTCTTAGCTACGTAATGGGAGGCTTGCTTTTTTGATAACTGTTTGTACCAATATAGATATTTATTGTATTCAGCCAACGTTTCGTTCGTCGGACCAAATAGACGTACTTCCCCGTATTCCAACCAAAGGATTTTTGTACAGAAACTCTTTACCTGGCTGAGCGAATGACTGACGAAAAAAATCGTTTTCCCTTGATCGCGGAATTCACGCATCTTATCGAGGCACTTTTCAGTAAACGTTTGGTCTCCGACTGAGAGTGCTTCGTCGATGATCAAGATATCTGGATTAATATGAATCGAGATTGCAAAACCAATCCGAGCGCGCATGCCGCTCGAGTAAGTCTTGACTGGCTGATCGATGAACTCCCCGATGTCAGCGAACTCTAAAATTTCTGGAGTAATCGTCTCGATTTGTCGTTTCGTCAAGCCCATCATCAGCCCTTTTAATTCAATGTTATCTCGCCCCGTCAGTTGACTATTCAATCCACTAGAGATGGCAATCAATGCTGACTTTCCACCCAATGTGACCCGACCGTACGTCGGTGGTGTCACGTTAGCAAGCAGATGCGATAGTGTCGATTTCCCACTTCCGTTGATGCCAACGATACCGACGATTTCTCCCTCTTCCACAGAAAAGGAGACGTTCTTCAGAGCATAGAACGATTTTCCATTCACCTTACCGAACAACACTTCTTTTAGCTTGTCGATCGGTCGGGCATAGAGCATGTACCGTTTCGATACATTCTCAAACACGACATGACCCATCGTTCTCCCTCCTATACGTAATCGATGAAATAGCGTCGGAATCGAATGTGAATCGATGCTCCAACAAGTAAGATTGCAAGCGTCATACACCAGAAGTACAAGCCATACCACATATGATCGAGCAGATAGCCCGTTCCGATGAGTGCTGAACGATACCCCTCAATCAAATAAACGAGTGGGTTTAGCATCAACAACATCTTAAATAACGAGTGATCTGGCGGAATCCACATGATTGGCGTTAAATACATCAGCATGCGGATCGCAGATGTCACCATGTTTTGCACATCTCGAATCATCGTCGCAAGTGCGGATAACAATAAGGAAACCGCATAGAGGAATACGACGCCCGCCGGTACGATATATAGGAGTTCAAACGTATGCCATCCCGGGAAGTAACCGAAGGCACACCCTAAAATGATCGTCAAAGCAATCATCGCGAGATGACGGTAGAATTGTGCCAAAATGACATACGCTGGAATCGTACTTAGTGGAAAATGCATCTTCGAGACGAGAGCGACCCGACCATAAATCGACCGGGAACCACTTGGAATCGTACTACCGATGAAGAACCAAGCAATCAATCCGCTGACGAGCCAAAAGACGAACGGAATTCCATCGACTGGATGACCACCACGAATCCCGAAGCCGAATACGACCCAGTAGACACCGATTTGGAGAAGTGGCGTCATGATCTCCCAAAACCAACCAAGGTATTGCATGCTATATTGACTCTTTGTTTCATAAAGCGAGAGCCGAAAGATCAGATATAGATGATCCTTCAACTCTCCCCCAATCGTTCGTATCGCGTTCATATCGCTTTCGCATCCACTTCCGTCACGCGGTGCGTATGCAAATTACCGAAGTTCAGGACTTTGACAGCGTCGAGCGCTTTGACGATCCCTTTCGTATCAAAGAGTAACGGTGTCCGCATGTAGTTTGCGAGACGACGTGAATCGAATTGTTTGAATTCATCGTGGTCGACTAAGACAAGCGCTAGGTCGGCGCCTTGAATCGCCTCCAACTCATCGACGAGTTCGAAACGTGTCGAAATCGAGCGTTCGACGTGCGGATCACAGACAGCGACGTCAAGTCCACGGTCGAGTAATTGTTCAATGACTTCGACAGCTGGACTCTCGCGCATGTCGTCGACGTTTCCTTTATACGTGACACCAAAGACGGCGATTTTTGGACGGACACGCGAACCGACGAGACGAGCTGCTTGTTCGGCAACGAATTGTGGCATCTGAACGTTCGTTTGTCGTGCCGTATGAATGATGCGAGCAAGCGATGGGGCTTTTGCGACGATGAAGTACGGATCCACTGCGAGACAGTGACCACCCACTCCCGGTCCCGGATGATGCAAGTTTACCCGTGGATGCATGTTCGCCATCTCGATCACATCTAAGACGTTGATCTCTAGTTGATGACATACTTGCGTTAATTCATTTGCGAGCGCAATGTTGACATCGCGGAATGTATTCTCCATCAACTTCGACATTTCGGCTGTTTTTGCATCGGTCCGGACGATTTTACCTTGAACGAATGTTTCATAGACGGCAGCCCCTGCCTCCGCACACGCTGGCGTCAATCCACCGACGATTCGGTTATTATGGATAAGTTCATGTAAAATTTGTCCTGGCAACACACGCTCTGGGCAATGGACGACATAAATGTCCTCACCAATCGTAAATCCAGCTGCTTCGATTAAGGGACGGACATGATCATCCATCGTACGTGGCGCAATCGTCGATTCGACGATGACGACATTTCCTTTTTCAAGGAATGGCAGCATGTTGTTGACCGCTGAAATGACATATTTCAAATCACATGATTTATACGTATCGTTCAAGTTCGGCGTTGGAACGGCGATTAAGAAAACATCGGCCCGTTCTGGCGTAAGTGTCGCTCGGAATTTTCCGTTCGCGACGACCCGTTTGATGACATCCTCGAGTCCTGGTTCCTCAATATGAATCGTTCCCGTATTCAGAAGATTGACGATCTGTGGATCGATGTCGACACCTACGACTTCCGTGCCATGATCCGCGAACATCGCAGAAGAAGGTAATCCAATATATCCTAGTCCGATTGTGCAAAGTTTCATTTTGTCATTCCTCCATCGAGTTAGTCATACTAGCCAACGAACGATCTGTGGCTTGGCTGTAACTAGACCATAACGACATTTCCTTTGCTTTCCAATGCTTCTAACCATCTCTTAAACCATTCTTCACAGACCTTACATTTCCAGTGTTTTCTATCGTTTTTGTAAATCTTATGAAGCTTTCGCGAATCCTTCGTGTCTATTCGAATGAAACAAAACGACTCGTCAGGAATCCGCCTTCATTGCACGTGGATTTCCCTTCGAGTCGTTGACTATTTTTCTTATTTTGCGCCCGATTCCATGAAAATCGAGTCATAGACAGCAAGCAGTCGACCTTTTTCTTGCTCCCAGTTGTATTGTCTCCTTGCTACGCTTGCCCGCTCCTGCATCGTCCGTCGCAAGCTCTCATCCTTCACTAGACGATTGACCGCCTCGGCGATACTCTGCGGGGATTCGACATCGACGATTAATCCAACTCCTTCTGTATCGACGACACGACGAATTTCTGGTAAGTCGGCCGCGATGACAGGAATCAACGCCGCCATGTATTCGAATAGTTTATTTGAAGAAGCGGAATAATGATTGAAGCAAACGTTCTGGAGGACCTGAAAGCCGACCGTTGCCGCTGCCGTGTAACTGGGTAGTTCAGCAAGCGGAACCTTATCAATGAAGCGGATACGAGACTTTTCCGATGATTGCGTGGCCAGTTGCATCAGTTTCCCTTTTAACTTTCCATCTCCAACGAAAATAAGTGTTCCTCGATCGATGAACGGCATCGCTTCGATGAGTCGCTCTAGTCCACGTCCTTCTTGGATGCCACCTTGATACAATAAAATCGGCTCATCTGGTGCAAGTGCTAATTCTTCGCGTAACGGTCGCGGTTGCGGAATAATCGGTTCGTAAAACGGATAATTGTGCAGGACGGATGGTCGCGTTCCATATAACTTCTGATGGTAATCTGCACGCGTGTCATTTTCAACGATCGTCTGATTGACGAAGTGAAGCAACCAGCGCTCTAATTTCCCTTGCATGCTCCCGTATCCTGTCCGATCGGTCTGGACTTCATGCGAGTCATAGACGATTTGGGCACCACGCGCTGCCCCAATCGCTTGTGGTAACGTATTGACATCGTTCGCATGCATGACGTCATAATCATGCTTTCGGGCAGCACGTGTCATACGAAGAATGCCGAAACTGTTATAGAGGGCGTAACGGATGAATCGACTTCGCATGAGCAAAAAGAGCACGAGCATCACGGGAATAAGCCATGGCGCAAGAAGCGCACCCATCACGCCGATGACAAGTGTCCGTTTTTTCCGTTTACGAAAGAACGGGAGCCACCTCGCAAAAGGTGGCGTCCGATCGATTCGAATGACGCGAAACCCTGACATCGGGTATTCGACTTCTGGAAGTGTGCCGTCATTTAGACAGTATAGGTCCACGCGGTGTCCTGCTTCGACGAGTGCTGTACATTCACGCAAGACACGAGCGTCATTCGTAAACGGATTCCAAACAAACATTCCAATTCGCTTCATTCTGCGACCGCCTTTCGTGACTGCGTTTGTTCGATAGCTTCAAACAAGCGCTGTTCATTTTGTTCCCAATCAAAATGATGTTGGACGTATGCCACACCTGCACGCCCCATCGCTGCACGTTTCTCTGGATTTCGTGATAACTCGAGAATATGATCGACGATCTCCTCTTTTTTTCGCTGGACAGACACGTAACCTGCTCCTGCCTCTTCGATGACATGCGCCGCGTGTCCGGATACCGCTCCGACGATGGCACACCCCATCGCCATGTAGTCGATGATTTTTCCAGGTGTCACCGTATCGAACGCTGTACTTTCGACGAGTGTCGCAAAGGCAATATCACTCTTCGCAAGTTGTTTCAACGCATCCCAGCGTGGCATCGCGTCAAGAAATTCGATGTTCGTCAACCCACGTTCCTTAACGAGTCGTTCGAACGTTTGCTTGTGATAACCGTAACCGACGACTTGAAAACAGATATCTTCCTCTTGTTGAAGTTCCTGTGCGACGTCAAGCAACAAGAACACATCTTGTGCGAGACCGATATTTCCTGTATACACGACGCGGACTTGTTCCGATACTTTTCGGCGTTTGATCAACCACTCATTTTCCTCGATAGAGTTCGGGATATAATGAATTTTTTCCGGTGCAATGCCCCGCCCTTCAATATATGATCGAAACCCCTCACTGTTGATGACCAATTGATCTGCCTGTCGATACATCCACTTTTCAAGCCAGTAGAGCGGCGTCAATAAGAGACGCGAATTCGTGATGCCGACGCCAATCAATGATTCCGGCCATAAATCACGTACATCGAGAATCAAAGGAGCCTTTTTGACGTGTTTCGCGACGACCCCGACGAGTCCCATGAAGATGGATGGCGTCGTCGCATAGATGTAGGCATAGGATTTCGGGTCATGTCGCACTTCTTTTACCGCGAGCACGAATTGTTCCACGAACAAGCGAAGACGCCGCCATAAATTATTCGTCGCCCGGACGTCACGCGGTTGGATACGAGTCACATGTGCCGTATCGAGGCTCGGTTCATCCCAGAACATCGAGTCCGTATAGAGTTCTGCCGTCGGATAGACCGGTTCTGACGTCAACACATGGACGTCACTTCCTGCTTGTTCCATCCGCTTGAAGATATTCTTCATTCGGTTTGCCGCACTCCCGATTTCCGGATAGAAATTTTGACAAATCATCAAGACGTTCATCGACGACTCCGGCGCTGCTTGAGTTGACGTCGGAACTTCCAGTAGCGGACGACGATTTTTCCGAGCTTTGATCGTGCGAGTGAGCGGTATTTTGATTTCCATGATGCATTCGCCTCCAGCAATTCCAGATTTGCCACCAATGATCCTTCGAATCGATCAAGCAGTACGGCATATTGTTCTTCGAGCATCTTATATTGTTCACGCTGTTCCTGTAGTTGCTGTTCATGACGTAGTGATTCCGATTGTACCTGTTCGAATAAATCTGTTTGTTCCCCTAACCGCTGAACTTTTCGTTCTAGATTCTGTTGCTTGCGTTTTAAATCAATGATCGTTGCGAGATGCAATCGTTCCACCTCTTCAAAGGCGTCTTCAAGCCATTCGACTTCCGCCGGTAGAATAGATCGACCGGATCGAGGTTCCGGATAGACTTGAATCGTGATCCCAAGCCACTTGTCAATCCGCTCGATCGTCTCGATCTTACCGAAGGGTGTCAACTGTTCAAGCAGTCGGTTTAAATAATACGTCCGTTTGTGATCCGCATAATCGTTCACTCCAAATGGGACTGTGATGACGAGTCGTCCTTCTGGTGCGATGAACGAGACGGCACGGGCGATAAAGCGCTCTGGCTCCCCGATATGTTCCAGTACTTCCGTCATCAAGACTGTATCGAATTGAATGTCAGGTGTGTACGTCATGACATTTGCTTCATGTAATTCCACTTTTTCTTTTACGGATGCCGGTTCTTCAAGTAATGCTTGTTTGGCCTCGATGATCGCTTCTGGTAACACATCGATCCCGATGACATGTTTCTCTTCGCGTCCGAGCAAAATCGGGACGACTCCACCCGAACAACCAATATCTAAAATGTGCTCTCCTTTTGCTTGTCGAACGATCCAGTGAACACGCGCGCGGACTTTTTTACCGAATCCACCGCCTAACTGATCGTAGTAGGCAGCTCGGATTTGATCCTTGGGGCGTACTGTTTTCATCGATGCCGTCATTTTTGCACCTCCTCGAGTAGTAAGTGTTGAAGTCGATCCGTCTCCTGTCGATCTGCAAGCTCCATGAATCGACGAATCAACGGGTTCGTCAACGTGATTGGTTCATAGAATCCGATAATCGTGCGTAGTAATGCGACACTCGGTGCAAAGTCCTTATCACTGCAGTAGCGTAACTTGACAAGATACCAATGCTCAAAGAAATGCTCGAATCGAGTTTCCTTGTATTCCTCTAGCACTCCATAACGAGCGAATTTCTCAGCTCGTGCCCGCTCTCGGACGACACTTCGTTCAAAGAACTTCACCGTCAATGCATTCACGGTTGACCCTGCAACGGCTGCGTAATAATAATGGATGACTCGATTGACGAGTAAGACACGGTTCGCGCGAAGCATCAATTCTTGGAAGAACAAGGAGTCCTGACCGACCGCACCGACGACTTGTTCCAATTGATGTTCAAGCAGGAAGGTACGACGGACGACGAGTGCTTGAATGCTTTGTACCGCAAACCGATGTTTCAATAGAAAAGCTTTCGGATCCTCACAAACCGTTCGTCCTTGTTTACGAATCGTTGGCAAGGCGATGATGCTCGTCTTCTCGGCAAGCTTTTTCATATGCCCTGCCACAAAATCAAGTGATGGATCTTTTTCTAGTTCTTGAAGCAAAAAGGCATATCGATCACTGAGTACCTCGTTATCCGGATCAAGGAACGTCACATAGTCAGCTCGTGCCATCTCGACTCCTTTGTTACGCGGACGTGAAGCACTACCGCTTCCGCCTGTCTCGAAGAAATAAGTTCTGACATTTCCATAGCGTCGTGCGAGACGCTCTACGGCTTGACGTGTCGCAACATCCGTTGATCCATCATCTACGAGTAAAATCTCCGACTCCATGAATCGATCCATCCGCGTTAGACTGGCGAAACATTTATACGTGAGGTGTTTTCCATTGTTATAGATCGGAACGACGACCGACAGTTGCGGAATCTGATTCGTCGGAACTACCGCCTGCTCGTTCCACTCCAATTGATCGAGCAATAGTGTTTTTCCGTTCAGTTCACCTGCTTGGAACATGTCATATCCGATAGCTGATCGCCAAACAATCGCACCGTTTCGACTACCGCTCATCTCTTGTACATGATACGGATGCTCGCTTCCCTTTCGGACGATGCTGGCATCGCTATATTTAAAGCCATTCACGAGGTCCTCTAAATAATGTTCGCCGTAAGATTCCTCTCCATCCATCCAAGCAACGAGATCGGCTTGATCATAGGTTTGCTCCGTCAACGTATCCGCTGAGACGATTTCATCTGGTGTGAGACTTTGGCGATCGATTGCGTTACGGATGGCTTCCCCATCCTGGGCGACGACGATGAGTAAGCGATGTTTCCGTGTTTCAGGTACTCGTCCAATGAACGCTAGAATCTGATCCATCCGTTCGAAGACTGTATGTTCCGTCATGACGGCACGAAGTCCTTCTGCTCGCAATCGTTCGATTTCTTCTTGCGACGTACGTTCTAAGATCGCCGTCGCCTCCTGTGCGTCATGCACGGTGAAGATGTTCGGAAACTCGTTGTTGACGGCGATACTGTAATTCGACAGGATCAAATTCCCGAGTGCTTGCGACTCATAGACGCGACGAGCACACATCGTTTTACTGTACTTGATGCTATTCAGGTTCAAGACCCAGTCGTAACATTTACTAACTTGTTGTAAAGCATCATAAGGAATCGCTGGTGCGACCCGTGATTGATAGCGCTCCGGAAACTGATAGGCTGGTAAGTCGAGATGATAATTCCGATCCACGATATCGAGTTCGTGCGAAGACTGCATGACCCCATCAAACAACATCTCCGTATCTTTCACGCGCTCCGGATATTTCGCCATCCAGCTACCGGCAAATAAAACGCCTTTCTTACGGCTACGTGTCGCTCCGATTGGATTGTGAATCAATGGATTGATACCAAACGGCATCGCCATAATCCGATCATGACCACATAAGACGCGATATTCAGGAATCATCGCCTCATCTGAAGTCAGGACATAATCGGCAGCTTGCGCCACGTCTTGAAACCGTTCATGATTGCTCGGATCTTCCGTTGATTGAAAAACGACTGGAATTCCTTTGGCTTTGACTTCCTGCATCATCGAAAGCAGTCGTTGGCGTTTCTTTGAATTCGGTGTGGCGACACCTTTCCAATCATCCCCTCGTAACCCCTTCCATGAAGAGACGACTAAAAAGAGATCAATCTCGCGCTCGAAAACTTCTTCGAATGTATGCGCATTGACGTAGTGGAGATGAACGGCATCTTCATAATAGGCGTACATGAATTCCGAGCAGACGATCGCCATCTCGATTGGTCGCTTTTCATAGTAACGCGTCGTCGTCCGGACCGGAATCTCCGAGACATCCAATTGATCTAGTAGTGAAGCTTGGCTATTTTGTCGGTAACGTGTCGTCGTGTTATTAGAAGTTCGAACCGTCGGTAGTCGCAAGACGTCTAGCTGACGGAGTTTTTCGAGTGCATCTTTACTTGCGGTCGTCTCGCTTGTCAGCCGTTTTTTCTCTTCGCGGACCCAGTTCAGTTGTTGCATGATTTGTCGTTTCCATTTTTGATCACTCACACGTAAACACCCTTCCTCTTTTCAACTCTTTCTTAGTCTACGGAAGCAGTTCAAAGGCTACTTGAAGGACTTGCAAGGTTTTTGTAAAGACTTCATGAAGCTTTTTTGGATTTTCCTTACATTCCATTTCAGTCAACCTGTATTTCCTAGGAAATCGACCGGTTTCGCTTTCTTGTCCGTGGAAGTCATTCACATGTTTTCAAAAACGAATCCTATGCACCCTCATTGTTTTGGATTTAAAAAACGGGGAAACATTACTATGTACTGATAAAAGGAGATGACTGGACATGTTAAACGAAAAAAATCATGATTTACCAGATGAAAAGGCAGACGTTGGTCTTCACCCGGACCCTGATCCAGCTGAGACATCAAATCCCGGCATCAAGCCTGCGGAAACACAACATCCGGATCCTGATCCTGAAGAGCTCAAGCGCGATCGAAAAGATTCATGAATCTCACGCCATAGAAAAAGAGGTTGCGGAAATGATTCCGCAACCTCTTTTGGCATGTTTACTTCACTTTTACTAGTAGTTTCCCTGTGTTCGAGCCATCGAACAAGCCAAGGAACGCATCTGGTACACGATCGAACCCTTCAAAGATCGTCTCTTCATATCGTAATTTCCCTTCACTGACCCATTGACCGAGTTGCTCAGCCGCTTCCTTGAATCGTTTGCCATAATCCCCCACTAAGAAACCTTGCATACGCGCACGCGCAATGATTAATTTCGATTGAACACGTGGACCGATGTCCTGTTGTGCGTTATACCCAGAAATAGCGCCGCAGACTGGTACCCGCGCGAATGGATTGAGTCGATCCAGGACCGCATCGCCGATCTCTCCACCGACATTTTCAAAATAAACATCGATGCCGTCTGGACACGTCCGGTCTAAAGCTTCCCGGATGTCTTCCGTTTTGTAGTTGATGACTTCGTCAAAACCAAGATCTACTTTTAAGTGCTGTAACTTTTCGTCACTTCCTGCAATCCCAACTACTCGTGCACCTTTGATTTTAGCGATCTGACCAACGATCGATCCAACAGCCCCTGCTGCTGCCGATACGACAACAGTTTCTCCTGGCTGTGGATTCCCGATATCAAGCAACCCGAAATACGCCGTCATCCCTGTCATTCCGAGAACACCGAGCGCTGTTGAGATTGGAGCGATCTGCTCATCGATTTTACGGACACTTTTCGCATCGACGACTGCTTTCGTTGCCCAATCGAGCATCCCCACGACGACATCACCTGACTTGAACGCCTCACTTTTAGACTCGATGACACGCGCTACGACACCCCCGTGAATCGGTTCATCAATCTCAAACGGTTGCGAATAAGAACGCGTATCGTTCATACGTCCCCGCATATATGGATCGACTGAGATATAGAGTGACTCCAGTGCGACTTGCCCTTCTCGTAAATCTGCTAACTCAAATGATTCATAACGGAATGTTTCCCCTGTTGGTTTTCCGTTTGGTCGTTCCGCTAATACGATACGTTGTTCTGACATGATTCATGACCTCCTCATTCAATGTACTTCTTCACTGTAACAATTCCGTTTCTGAAAGACGAATCCTTTGATCGTTTGGAATTTTCTAACTTTTTCTTGACGTCCTTCTGTTCTTACCGTAAGATAAAACACAATTCACAACTTTTATACTGTTATGCACAAAAGCGTTACATAAGGAGAGGATTTTATGGATTCATCTATTTTGCGTCAGCCACGTCAATTTGCAGTGCATGTTTTAAACGGTCTCAGTATTGGAATTCTCGTTGCCCTTATTCCAGGAGCCTTACTCGGTGAACTCGCTAAGGCATTGTTGCCATATGTGTCCGGAGCCCAACATGTTTTAGACGCAACGACACTCGCGATGCGACTTTTACCAATGGTGATTGGTGTCGCCGTAGCGATGCAATTTAAAGTGACACCGATTGCCACCACGTCGATTGGACTCGCGACGGTCGTCGGCTCAGGTGTTGCGACCCGTGCGGATGCGACATTCGTTTTCGTCGGTACAGGTGATGTCATCAATGCTGGTTTGACGGCAGCTATTGCAACAGCAATCGTCTTATTGATTGGTGAACGCTTCAAAACATATACGGTGCTTGTCATGCCAACGATTTTGATTGTCGGTGCCGGTGGAATTGGTGTTCTGACGTATCCGTTCGTCACACGGATTACGACAGCAATTGGACATGTCATCTCAGACTTCACGGCACTTCAACCCGTCTTGATGGGCATTCTAATTGCGGTCGCCTTTTCCGTTCTCATCGTCTCTCCGCTTTCGACGGTCGGCATTGCAACCGCGATCAGTTTATCGGGTGTTGCTGCCGGCGCTGCCAATCTAGGTGTCTGTGCTGCTGGTTTTGGTCTTGCGATTGCCGGTTGGCAAGCGAATTCACGTGGAACGTCGATTGCTCATTTTCTCGGTTCTCCTAAAATCCAGATGGCGAACTTCATTCGTAATCCATTGATGATTCTACCTGTCATGTGTAGTGCCGCTATCCTTGGTGCATTAGCTGGAATGCTCGGTGTTCAAGGTACACCGTTTAGTGCCGGATTTGGAATGTCTGGTTTAATCGGTCCAATCAATGCGCTACACCTGATGTCAGGAGGATGGACGCTCTTCAATATGACATTCGTGCTTGGTCTTTTTATCGTCTTACCCATTATTCTCTGTTTATTGTTCCATCTACTCTTCCGGAAGTTCCGTCCATGGATGAGCGCAGAACCATACCGACTCGATTTCGAGTAAGTGCATCTTGCTTGATATTTTAACCACAAAAAAGCCAAGCCGACCGTCTGAAAAAATCGACGCGTCTAGCTTGGCTTTTTTCTTCTTTATTTTTCAATCACTGTTAACAAATCAAGCGGTGTCTCGATGACATGATCTGCCGAATTCCACTCGGATGGCGTACCAAAACCATATTGACATAAGACGACCGGCATATGTTCCTTACGAGCCGCTTCGACATCAGAAGACCGATCTCCAATCATCCAGTAAGATCCTTCTCCAAACTCATCGCGGTGAGCGCGTAAGATATCCGATTTTTCTTTTCCATTGACGGATTCTAAGCATTTCGGACTCGTAAAGAACGAACGAATGTCTTGGCTATCCAGCACAAGGTTTAGATAGTGGTTGCCACAATTACTCGCAGTTGAAATGGTATGTCCCGCAGACACTAGCGCTTCTAATAAAGATCGAATTCCGTCGAACAAGACGTTCTGTTCTGCCATCGTCGCTTCTAGATGACCATGTCTTTTTTTACGAATCAACCGAATATCCTCTTCTGAGGCTTCCGGAATCGCCTTACGCCAAAAGGCACTTCCTGCTAAACCATAGCTTGCTTGTACACTTGCTTGAGATGGTTTTGGAAGATGCGGCATGTCCTCCATCGCTCGATGGATTGCTTCTGTCATCTGTTCCGTTGAATCGATCAATGTACCGTCAATATCGAATAAGATAATTGCCATGTTCCCACTCCTTTTAGATCTCTTTTTTTGCTTTTCTCTTTTTTTGAATCAAGTAGCCAACCGTAATCAACACACCTAAACCAATCCAAACTATCGGATGATTGAGATGGTGCAATTTTCGCCATTCATGCCCGACGGCTTTCCCGCCCCAAATGAAGATCGCTGACCAAAGGAAAAAGGAAATCGTCGTCACGACGGTAAACGTCCAGCGTGAAACACCAGTTAGACCGGCACCAATTGCAAATCCGATGCGCCACATTGGAGACAGAAGAAGGATATAGCGTCCCTTCGTCTCCATTTGTGTCTGAAACTGGAGCATTTTTGTTTCCGAAATCCGAAACCATTTGAACAAACGATTCAATAACCGTTCACTCCCGAACTGACCAATCGTAAAGAAGAGGTTCTGACTAATGACGAAGCTCACTACAGCGAGGAACACCATGAATAGCAGATTCGCCTGTGCCGTATGCACGAGATATCCTGCATACGCGAGCGGTACTTCGCTCGGTATGAATGGAAACATGAGCGTCATCATGATCCCGATATAACCGTATGATTCCATCCAGTGGTGTCCCATCTTCGCCCTCCCTCTCTCTTTACCAACTATTTCTAGTGTATCGAACTTTCAAGAGGGCGTACAGGAAACGGCTCTTTTTACATCAGAAAGAGCGACTTCTCATAGTGAAGTCGCTCGAATCATTATCTATTTGATTAATACGCATCCTCACTTTGTACTGGTTGCGTACGGCGCTTTTGTTGTTCATCTTGCCAGTCACTGAAACGTGTCAATTCTTCAAAGACTGTTTTCGTGACGAAAAGGATGACCGCGATATCGTCTGCGAAACCAAATCCGAGTACGAAATCAGGTACGAGGTCAATCGGTGACACGAGGTAAATCAACGCTCCGATTACTTTTAAGATCGTCGTACGACGAATGTTGCGATATTCACCTGACTGGTACGCGCGAATCATATCGACGAACAACGTCAACGGTGAGAAGACGACGGACAAACGAGAGTTACCGTTTACCTTTGCAGTTGCTCGTTGTAACAGCGAGTTCGTCTTTTTCGGGCGATCGATATAATCTTTTGCATCTTCGGCATATTGATTTTGTTGTTTTTCTAATTGTTGATTCGAGAATTTCATTCCTATTTTCCCCCATTCTAAAGTAACTTCAACGCTTTTCTATTTCCCTGTTCCTACGGATGATAATCCTGTCAGGTTTCAGGATATGATGGAACGGTAAAAAAAGGAGAGAAGCGTTACAGAAAGGATGATTTTTATGAATCATGTTAATCAAACCGTCATCATTACGGGAGCCGCGAATGGCATTGGTGCAGAACTCGCCCGCACCTACGCTGCGCATGGCGCAAATGTAGTTCTTGCTGACATCGATCAGATGACAGGAGACGAATTAGTTCAACAAATTGAAGAAGATGGTGGGACGGCTTACTTCTATCACCTCGATATCCAACACGAAAAAGACGTTCAACTGTTGATTGAAAAAGCGATTGAACATACTGGTCGTATCGACATCGTCATCAATAACGCCGGTATCATGATTCGAAAACCCTTACTCGAATTGTCACTTGAGGAATGGGATCGGGTTCATCATACGAACCTGCGTAGTATCTTTTTAACGACTAAGGCCGCTACACCTTATTTGAAACAAAGTAAAGGTGGTGGTCGGATCGTCAACCTGGCTTCGACCCGCGCCTTCATGTCGGAACCGCATACAGAATCTTATGCATCGACGAAAGGTGGCATTTTTGCTCTGACCCATGCACTTGCTGTCTCACTCGGAGAAGACGGAATTCTCGTCAACGCGATTGCTCCTGGTTGGATTGAAACCGGTGACTATCAAGAATTATCACCTGAAGACCACAGTCAACATCCAGCTGGTCGCGTCGGAAAACCAAGTGATGTCGCTCGTGCGGCTCTCTATCTAACACACCCGGATAACGATTTCTTGACGGGCGAAACACTGGTTCTAGACGGTGGGATGACACGAAAGATGATTTATGAAGAATGATTCGGACAGAGTGCCTTTCGGGGCACTTTTTCATTTCACAAAAACTATATTTATACCTTTTTCAAACATTAATAAACGTTCAATTTATACGATGTTACAAAAATATATCTTCTGACATCATTCGGAAATCAATCAATTACATAATGATTATTCCTTTCATATCAACATATTCTATTTATTCTTCTGTTCACGCATCATTATTTTCATAAATTCTTCATACTTTCTGCTAGCTTCTCTTGTATTTTTTTAAAAGAATTGTAAAGTGGATTTTCTGATTTTCTTGTTAGAGTGGGATAGGTAACACTTCACAAGGGAAAGGAATGACGCTTAGTTTATGAAACGACCTTTCGGAAAGTCAATCGGGTTATCGCTCATGACACTTACCTTACTCGCAAGTCCGCTCATGACGACGACTCCCGTCGATGCGGCAAGTTCATATAAAGAGAAACAACAACAAAATCAGCAACAACAATCGAAGCAACGCGAGGCGTTGTCTCAAAAAAAGAATCAATTATCTAAAGCACAGCAACAAGTCTACGCCCTGGATCAACAGATTAATGGGCTGACATTACAAGTCGTCGAGAATCAAAAGAAAATCGACGAAAACACGAAACAGATTGCTCGATTAGAAGATAAGATCGAGAAGTTGCAAAAGAAAATCAAGAAACAAGAAAAAATGCTCGGTGATCGTCTGGCGGTCCGTCAGTCGAAAGCCGATAATGCCCCGCTGCTTGAAGCCGTCTTCGGTGCAAAAGATGTCGGTGATATGATCAGTCGTTTCAATGCCTTCAATACGATTGCGGAAAGCGATGCTTCTTTATTAAAAGATTACGAATCAAACAAAAAAGAACTGGCAGCTGCGAAAGAAGAATTGAAGCAGACACGCCAAGACTTGATTGAAGATCGTAATGTTTTAAAAAAGAAACAACGTGAACTCAAAAAAGAAAAACAAAAACGAACAGCACTCTTGAAACGTCTGACGTCACAAAAGAAAAAAATCGAATCCAACATCCTCAGCCTGAAAGAGGCATCGGCCCAACTGAAGGCACAGGAAGCAGCTGAAAAAGCAGCAGCACGAGCAGCAAAGGCAGCTGCTGCAAAACAATCGGCGGCGCCAGTATCTGTTAGCAAGGCTAGTACGAAAGTCATCTCAAAAGCAAAAGGTAAATTCATCAAACCTGCTCAAGGTTCTATCTCGCAAGGAATGGGGGCAGCAAGCGGAAGTAATGGTTATGCGTACCACAATGGAACCGACTTCGCTGGTCCACTCAACTCGCCAATCGTTGCATCTGCAAGCGGGACAGTCATTTTAGCAAGTTCAGGTGGCCCTTACGGCAACCACGTCTATATCTCTCATAATATCGACGGAAAAACGTATACGACCGTGTATGCCCATATGAATGCCTTGAACGTTAAACAGGGACAACAAGTCAAACAAGGACAGCAAATCGGTGTTCTCGGAAGCACCGGTAACTCGACTGGTCCACACTTACATTTTGAAATCCACGATGGTGGATACAAGTATGATGCGAATGGACGGACGAATGAGCTCGATCCAGAAAGCTTCTTCTAAGTCGATTCAAGAAAAAGGGGCTGACTCAAAAAAGAATGACGCGTCTTTTCACGCCCTTTCCTCAGGCGAGACACAAGCCAGTTTTCTTGCTTCATTCAAGCAGGAAAGCGGGTCTTGTTCGTCTCTGACAGCGCATAATGCACTTTTTCCTG
>NZ_DFQK01000022.1:18878-30611 GCF_002377745.1 Exiguobacterium sp. UBA3491 | reverse complement strand
TGACCGTCCAAACGTTTAAGCGAACAGCATCGACCTTTCGTTCGAGTGCGAGTTCTTCTGCCACCTGCATCAACTGGCGACCGATTCCTGATGAACGATGGGAAAAGGCGACACCGACGTCAGTGATGTTCAAGATTCGGACAGGCGTAAACCGGTCGGGTGCCGGTGCCGTCCACTTGCCAAACAAGTAACCAATGAGTGTTTCTCCATCGAGCACTGTCAGACAGAGGTGTTGTTCTGCTTCTATCATCTGACTTAAAGACTCTAGCGTGTATGGTGTCGTTACATCTGGGTGAAAGTGAGGCGACAACCGCTTGTGATGCGCGAATGTCTCTGCCGTCAGTGTAAGCAGGGCAGGGAGGTCTGAAGTACAGCTAGTGCGGATCATCAAGAAGCGATCACTCCGATCATCGATTTTGTTTGAGTACTTCGGCGACAAGTCCCGACACGTACGGACTGCCACGATCTTCTTTTTCGACTGACTCGATCATGATGGCAACGAGAAGATCTTTTTTGTCGTTGTCGTATCCAACGAAGAAGCCATTCTCTTTGCCGTCGGTTTCGCCTGCCTTTTTCAATTCTGCCGTACCTGTCTTACCGGCAACATCGACTTCTTTGATATCAGCCGGAAGCGTATAACCGTTATGAACGACATCATACAAATCATCGCGGATCATCTTCGCGTCGTCTGCGTCGAGTAAATCCTTCTTAAAGACTTGCTTCGTTTTTTCCTCTTGTAAGAGTGTCGGACGATAGATTGTTCCATCCGTCAGGAAAATTTCATACATCGATGCTAAGTGTAGAATGTTCGTCAACATCTGACCTTGTCCGTAAGACGTGTCCATCAGCTGTCCATCAGAAGAAATCGTCCCGTCGTTTGAGATCTGTGAGGCACGTAAGGGGTACGTGAACGGTAGCTTTTCACCGTATCCGAGCGCTTCAAGACCAGACGTAAATGCTTTCGTTCCGACTTGTTCGAGTGTCGAACGGGCGAAATAGATGTTGTCGGAATAGACGAGCGCATTATGCAGATTGACCGGGGCCGGTGTCTCATGAATGCGGGTGACGTTAAAACCATCGATCTTATTTTTCAGCCCATTGATTGTGTAGGCTTTTTCCGGGTCGAGCGTTCCGATCTTTAATCCGACAGCAGCCGTCAATGGTTTTTGAGTCGAACCGGGTGCGAAGGCACTTGTGAATCGGTTCAATAATGGCTGGTCCGGGTCCTGCGTCAGTTCATCGAGTCGTGCCTGTGAGATTCCTGACATGAATTCAGAAGGATCAAAGCCAGGAGAGCTGAGTAAGACACGGGTCTCGCCGGTCTGCGGATCAATCGCTGATGCTGTTCCGGGATCATCCTGCATCGTTTCATAAGTCTTTTTTTGAAGAGTGGCATCAATTGTCAACGCAATATCTTCGCCATCTGTCGGTTTCGTTTCGGCAACAGTAACGTTTGAGCCGTCTTTTTTCTGTAAAGTGATTGTCGCACCGGCTTTACCACGTAAGCGCTCATCGAGTACTTGTTCAAGTCCACGTTTCCCGACTTGCTCGCCAGCTTGGATTTGATTTTTTGATTGTTTAATCTCGTCTGCTGTCGCTGAACCGATATATCCAATCAAATGAGAGGCTGCTTTACCAAGTGGATACGTTCGGACTTCCGTTTCTTGGACACTGATTCCAGGAATGTCACGCAATTTTTCAACCATTGCTTCGTCGGTCATCGTTTTGAGCGGAACGAACTGTCCATCTTTGACCCAACTTGCCTTTAAGGAATCTTCGACTGAAGAGGTCGAGCGGTCGAGCAATTCGGCAACTTTCTCGACGTCTTTTAATTGTCCGGCTGTCGCGCCGACAGCAAATCCTTTTCCAGAGGTTGCGAGCGGTTTCTCATTCGAATCGAGTAAATCACCACGTTTGCCTTCAACGGTTTGTAGCTGGACTTTGTCGTCCTTTTTAAAATCCTTTAGGACAAAAGAAGTATCCCAGTCGATGAACCAGTTTTCGGTCTCACCTTGTTTCTCGAATGTCAGTGGAACTTGTTTATCGTAGGCAACGGTTCCTGCAACTGTATCAAAGGAAATCCGCACGGGAAGGGACGCTTTTTCGTCATCCGTTGCTTCCTCCGCTTTCTTTCGTTCGACGGATAACTTTTGAATATCAAGTGATTTCGACAATTGTTTCGTTCGCTCGATGAATTCTTTTTTACCGTATTCTTTTTTAGTAGCTGTACTCGCGTACGTATACATTTTATCGTAGTCCTGTTTCTCCCAAAGTTTGATATAGGCATCAAGACGTTCTTCAGGTGTCGGTTGATCTTGGCAACCGGCAAGCAGAGTCACGCCGAAAGATGCCGATAGAATCAAGGGAATGGTTCGTTTCATATGATTCGCCTCCTATATGCATGAGAGCCATGCATATACCGTACCACTCCTGTCAGAAGATTTCATCTGAAACAAAAAACCGGACTTCTCAAGATGAGAAGTCCGGCGAATCTGATTCAGTTGAAGTAATTGAGTGGATTAACGCTGTTTGCTGCAGATGTTCCACTGTAGACGTAAGAGCCGCGGTGCATTTCAAAATGCAAGTGAGCACCAAAGGCATTTCCTGTCGCGCCGACTGTCCCGATTTTTGTTCCTTTAGCAATCGTTTGTCCAACAGAAACAGCACGGCTGTTCATATGTGCGTAAACTGTCGTGTACTGGATGCCGTTAACCGTATGCGTCATCATGACATGATTACCGTATGCACCGTAGTAACGAGACGTGATGACCTTTCCAGCAGCTGAAGCATAGATGGGTGTACCCGTCGGAGCACCGATATCAATACCATTGTGGAACGTGTAACCATAAACACCGCTTGCCGCACCGTATCCTTGTGTGATCGGACCGCTTGCTGGACGCGAAAAACCAGTCGTTGCTTTTGTTGAAGTCGTCGTACTGTACTTTTTAACATATGTAGAAGAAACGTAGCGTGATGCGCCGCCGTATGAAATTTTTGTCCATGAACCAGAAACACCGAGATAATTGAATGTCTGTCCTGTATTGACGCTACCGACGATTTTATAAGCCGTTGATGGACCTGTCCGGACGCGTAGTCCGTCTGCCATGACTTTTACTTTATATGTCGTTGCGGCCTCAACTTTCGAAGCACTCGTTGTAGCAAAACCTGAAACTACCAAAGCTGTCATTGTCATTGTTGTAAGCAAACGTTTCATTAAGTGTATTTCCTCCTTAAAAATCTGAAGCGCCAGAACTGATCATTACAAAATTGTAAGATTTTATGCATATTTATTTATTTTAAAGAATGATTTTTCGCCTGAGATGATTATAGCATCGTCAATAACACAAAAATATTTCAAATATGTTTCAAAATTACGCTTTGTTAACATATATTGTAATGGATTTTAAAGTAAAAAAAGAAACCGACAAATCGTCGATTTCTTTTTTTACTCGTATAACGTTAGTCAGCAGAGAATGGTGAATATACAGTGAGATGTTGAGGAAGTACCTCGACAGTCACAGGAACATGACCTGCCGTATCACCATCGGCATTGATTGGTAACTCTTCTTTCGAACGAATCTCGACACGTGTCGTCGTGAAGTGTTCGATTTGATCCGCCTTTGATAACCCACCCGTGATGAGTTTAGGTAATGCTTGAAGCGCATCAAAGAATCCGAGCTTCGTAATGATGAATCCATGCAGTAATCCATCGTCGACTTTTGCTTCTTCCGCAAACGATTCGAATCCACCAACGGAATTCGTCAAGGCGATGATTAACAAGTGGGCTTCTCCATCAAATTGTTTTTCGGCAGAGTTGATTTCGATTGGATAAGGACTATGATCCTTAAAGGCTTTCAGACCTTCAATGAAATAAGCGACCGATCCAAGTGACGTTTTCTGTTCGATGCTCACTTCTTCGACGGCTTCCGCAATCAGACCAACCGCAATGACGTTCATGAAGTAATGATCATCATATTTACCGATATCAAGCGGGCGGGCAGGGGCATCAGCTAATATCTGAATCGCCTCTTCGGGGTCCGTCGGGATGTGTAACGCGCGTGATAAATCATTGACCGTCCCAAGCGGTACGATCCCGAGTGTTGGACGATGTGGTTGCTCGGCAATTCCAGTAATGACTTCATTGACCGTTCCATCACCACCCATGGCGATGACGGCGTCGTAATTAGACTGGGCGGCATGACGTGCGAATTCCGTTGCATCGTGTTCTTTTTCCGTGAATCGAACGTCGACGGTTTGAAAGCGAGTAGCAAGCGTCTCTTCAGCGAGCGTCGCGTGTTTTTTTCCGAGTTCTTTACCAGAAGACGGGTTGATGATCAACATAGCTTGAGACAAGATGAATTCCTCCTTCGGGGCAATCTGTTGACTTTTTCCCTGTCCGATGAAAACATAATCCAAATTCTTTTTTACAAATAAAAACACCGAGTAGGCGCATGGCTTCCTCGGTGTTGAAGTTTGAACTCAGAGTTAAATCATTGTGATGGCGGCACTTCACCAGCAGCAGGACGAGCTTCTTCTTCAACGTCCCAACACTCCGTATTTTCAATCCCGAGTGCTTTTGCTGAGAAGACAGGATCGAGTCCCTGTTTCCGTTGTTCCTGATAATCTTTGATGACTTTGAGAGCGATGCCGCTCAAGAGGAGGATCGCTGTCATATTGATTAATGTCATGCCTGCCATGAAGAGATCGGCAAAACTCCATACCATACCGAGGCTGAGAACAGATCCGATGAAGACGAAGCCCATTGTCGCAATCCGGAAACCGAAGACGGCTGCTGGACTTTGTTTGATGAACTCGATGTTCGTCTCACCGTAGTAGTAACTACCAACGATCGAACTAAAAGCAAATAAGAAGACGCTGAGTGCGATGAATGGTGGGGCAATTGCACCAAATTCTTCGGAGAGCGCGTTTTGCAACATGCCGATTCCTTCGCCATTTCCAGCCGCATAACTATCACTGAGGAGAATAATCGTTGCTGTCGCTGTACAGACGATCAACGTATCAAGGAATACACCAAGTGTTTGTAAGAAACCTTGTTTTGCTGGGTGAGAGACTTCAGCCGCCGCCGCAGCGTTTGGAGCAGACCCCATTCCCGCTTCGTTTGAGAACAATCCGCGTTTGACACCGAGTGAGATTGCAGCACCGACCGAGCCACCGAATGCTTGCTCGATTCCGAAGGCACTTTTGAAAATCATTGCGAACACACCAGGAAGTTCCGTCAGGTTCGTAACGACGACATAAAGAGCAGCAATCAAGTAGAGACCTGCCATGATAGGAACGATGATTGCAGAGAACTTCGCGACACGGTGGACACCACCAAAGATGACGAGTCCCGTCAAGACGACGAGTGCTGCGCCGACGACAGCTGTGTTGATACCGAACGCATTGTCAAAGGCAGCGGCAATCGTGTTTGATTGAACGGAGTTGAAGATAAGGCCGAACGTCACAGCAATCAAGATTGCAAAGACGATTCCGAGAGCTCGGTTCTTCAAGCCTTTTTCGATGTAGTAGGCAGGACCACCACGGTATGCGTTCGATTTCGTATCGCGTACTTTATAGACTTGAGCCAGTGTACTTTCGATGAGAGCCGTCGCGCCCCCTAAGAGAGCGACCATCCACATCCAGAAGACGGCACCTGGTCCGCCGAGTGTGACGGCAATCGTGACACCGGCAAGGTTACCCGTACCGATCCGTGTCGCAGCACCGATGAAGAATGACTGGAGAGAAGTGATGCTTTCTCCTTTATCGTCTGTTGTTTGTTCACTTTTATCGAGCGTGACGCGGAACATCTCTTTTAAGTAAGTGAATTGGATGAAGCCAGTTCGGATGGTGAAGTAGATCCCGCCGCCGATCAATACAGCGATTAATACATACGACCATAAAATGTTGTTAGCGTAATCGACACTTCCTTGAATGACTTGCTGAATGGCGTTCATGATGGTGTATTCCTCCCAAAGAATAATAAAAACTATACGCTAAATTATACGAATTTTCTGAAAATAATCAACAACAAAATAAAATAAAATTTTAAAACTTAATAAGGTTAGCTAAAAAACCGTATGCTGAAATCTTGTGAATGAACGAAAAAACTGCCACTCTCGGTATCGAGAGTGACAGGCAAGTAAAGCTAAATCATCCATACTGTAGCAACTGTTCGTATAGGTCATCGAGTTGCTGTTGGATGCTTTTAGAAACGGTATCGGTCGGTTTTTCACGTTTTGTTAATTTCTGTTCAAGCCGCTCGATCTGCACTTCTAACTCGTATTGTGACAAGCGTTTTGGTTTTTGAGGGGTTACGTGGAGTGAGGAAGACGTAGCGAACTCAGTACGCTTCTGTTGAGCATACGTATACGTACCATGATAACGCGTCAGACCATTTTCGAGCCACAGGATCTGCGGAAAAAGCCGATTCAAGAAATAGCGGTCGTGTGAGACGGCAATCAATGTACCAGAAAAATTCTCGAGTGCTTCTTCGAGTGTCTCTCTTGATTCAATATCGAGATGGTTCGTCGGCTCATCGAGAATCAAAACGTTGATCGACGAATGAACGAGTACGGCAAGCTGCAATCGAACACGTTCTCCTCCGCTTAGTGACAAAATAGACCGAAAGACAGTCGGTCCAAAAAACAGGAACCGGGCAAGAATATGGCGGGCTTCCGCTTCTGGAACGGCAATGCGGTCTCTAAACCAGTCGATTAAGCGAGCATCCTCCTCGAAATGGGCATGCTGGGACAAGTAACCGATCCGGTTCGATGGTCCACGCGTGAGCGTGCCTGCGTCTGGTGACAATTCATCAAGCAACAGTGCGAGCAACGTCGATTTCCCGCTCCCATTCGTTCCGACGATCGCGACCCGATCTTGAGCCATGATTTCGAACGAGACAACATCGAAAATGCGACGGGAATCGTAAGCGAAAGAGAGCTCTTCAGCGCGAAAGACGACTTGACTCGTATGATCGGTAGAAGAAAAAGAGACATCAGCGGTTTTGGCTTCGAGTTGCGGTCGTTTGATCCGTTCGATTCGCTCGAGTGCCCGCTCCATCGATTTTGCTTTACGGAATAATTTCTCACTCGGTGGAGATGCTTCGTTTGCCCACTGCCGTAGTCGACGAATCGCTTCCTTCATCTTCTTGATTTTTTTCTGTTGTTCCTGATAGGCGTGGAACTGTTCCATCAAGCGACGTTCTCGTTCGACGACGAACGCACTGTAGTTCCCTAGATAGGAGGTCAGTTCACCATCTTCAAGCTCGACGATCGAGGTGACGACGGCGTCTAAGAAGACCCGGTCGTGAGAGACGAGCAGGATAGTTCCAGTGTAGTCCCGTAAGAATTGTTCTAACCATTCAACGGCAGCTAAATCAAGATGGTTCGTCGGCTCATCAAGGATTAGGAGGTGTGGTTCCATCAGCAACATGCGACCGAGGCAAATCTTAGTTTGCTCACCGCCGCTCAACTGATGGAAAGGGCGAGTGAGTAACGGACGTAAATGTAATCCGTTCACCATGCGCTCGATCTTCGAGTCGAGTAGATAGCCATCTTTTTGTTCGAATGCATTTGTCGCTTCCGCATATCGAACGAGTAGTGCATCCAGATCATCTGGCGCTGTCGCCATCAAAAGCTCCAACTGTTGCATCCGAGAACGGATTGCGAGGATCTCTTCAAACGCCGTCCAAAGGACGTCGAGTCCGGTCATCGTTTCGGCATAAGTGGGAAGTTGTTCCAAGTAGCCAATCGTCAAACCGTTCTTTTGATAGATGACGCCACCGTCCGGTTGGTCAAGGCGAGCAAGTAAGCGGAGTAATGTCGTTTTACCACTCCCGTTTCGTCCAATCAGACCGACACGATCGTGTTCGTTTAAGAAGAGGGAAACGTCCGTTAAGATCGTTTCGCCTCCGAATTGTTTTGTCAGATGTTGAATGTCGCAAATCATCATAATGAGTTGATCCTTTCGCGCGCATTAAAAAAGGAGAGCGCAAATAGCACTCTCCCTAGTGTGTGAAAGATGCGCTTTGCTGTATTTTTCAATCATGAAGTTCTAAAAAGGGCAGACGGGTGCCTTAGAACGCCATTCCATGAAAAATCGCGCGCAACAGATACAATTGTTCCATTAACCAATGTTTGCACGCAGCAAAGTCCATCATTTCACACCACCTTTCGTTTCAGATACAATCAGTTTACCATTATCTTGTTAATTGCGGAAGTCTGAATTATTTGAACACACCAGCAATCGAGCTGAAGAAGTCACTCAGACCATCAAATAATTTAGCGAAGAATCCTTTTGTCTCCTCGGACGTTGCAAACGCATGGATGTCTTGACCAGCATTTTTTAGTCCACTCTCGATTTGCCCCCAGTTGATGTTCGCTTGCTCCATTTGATTGAATAGATTCGTCAACCGATCCATCTGTGCATCAGACAGTTGGATGTTGTTGTTTTGAATGACTTGGACGATCAGGTTTTCGATCTCGACTTTTGTTTCCGGTTTTTGATTCGCGATTTCGGCCTTGATCTCATTCATCAAATCAGCGACTTTATCTGTCCCGACTGTCTTCCCGACGTCTGAAGTGACCGATAATTCTTGCTGTGCTAAATCTTTCCGTTCGTCACTCAGCTTGATTCCGGTCTCAGCCGAAGTTTGATCATAGGCTTTCATGATTCCTGTCAGTGCTGATGTTCCAGTCACTTTATAAGGAGAAGTGATCGTGATGTCGGCATCTTTGACACCTGCCGTGACGAGAGCGTTCAAGTACATATCCTTCGTCACCCACGTAATGTTTTCCGTCGCAACGGAAAGTCCGTCACCTTTTTCCGTCAATTCGATTTTAGCGGATGAATACATGTTGCCACCTTTTTGCGACTGGGGAATGTTTTTCCCGAGATATTTTTCTTCGTCAGCAGAAGTGGCGATGATCGGCGTGATGCCTTCCGGTGCATTGAGACGGGAAAGCACCCAAGCCTTATCCTTTGCGCCGAGCGACTCCCCGAGAGTGACGATTGTTTTATCAACGACTTGCTCAGCGGATGCGGCTGTCGGAAGTAATAAAGCAGAAGCGATAACGGCTGACGCCATGATTTTTGTTGGTGTATGCATAATGAATTCCTCCAATTGTAAGTAACAGAATGAACTATAGTATCAGGTACTAAAATTAGTGTACGAGAACGAAAGGAGTTCGGAATCGGTCTGTAGATGGAGACGATATCCGCCTTCTGACACTCCATAGTATAGCGAAAAGAGGACAACTTGACTTCCATTTTCAGCATGCTATAGTGGATTTGAATCGAATAATGACCACTAGGGGAGTCGGTTGACCGACTGAGACGAACGAAGACGTTCGGACCCTTTGAACCTGATTAAGTTCGTACTTACGGAGGGAAGTGGCGTCAAGTCTTGTTCTTCTTGCGCCATGCCCGTGTGTTTCGGGGTGGTGTTTTTTCGTTTCATAAAAAAGAGGAGGATGAGATCATGACATTCACACAAGAAATCAAGCAAGCGGCACAAGCGTATTGGGACAGTAGTTTTACCCACCCATTCGTTCAAGGAATCGGGGAGGGGACGTTACCGCTCTCGAAATTTCGGCATTACGTCATGCAGGATGCCTATTATTTAAAACACTTTGCGAAGATTCAAGCGAAGGCAGCGTCAAAAGCAGACGACTTCGCGACGATCGCGACACTTGCCGAGCATGCTACTTCGACTTACGAGGCAGAGTTGAGCTTACATCAATCATTTTTTGAGCCGCTCGGTATCACAGAAGCAGATCTTGAAGCATTTGAACCGGCACCGACAGCATATGCTTACGTCTCCCACATGCATCATGCGAGTGAAGGGACGCTTGGTGAGACGATTGCTGCCATCTTGCCATGTTACTGGTTGTATTATGAAGTTGGACAACAATTATTGACGTGTACACCGGATGAAAAAATCTATCAGCAATGGATCGACACATATAGTTCGGAATGGTTCGAAAAGGTCGTCTTTGAACAGATTGCACGGCTTGATGCGTTGGCGGAACAAGCAAGCTCGGCTGAACGAGAGCGGATGAAACGGCATTTCGTGACGAGCTGTTATTATGAGTTGCTGTTTTGGCATATGGGATGGACGGAAGAAACGTTTACGTCGATTTACGAGACGATTCCAGCATGGACGGTATCTTCTTAAACGGATAGATGGTAGAATTAGGTATAACATTTAGCGGAAGTAGGGGTAGAAATGGAGATCATCGTGATCGTACTCGCAATCAGCGCCGCGTATGCCGTGCAACGAATGCTGGGTAAAGTCAAAGTAAGATTTATTGGATATATCATTCCAACTTTAATCGTGTTGTCCGGTATATCCGCTACGACTCGAAACTTCAAGGTAGCATATAGCATGGGGAGCTACATTTCTGCTGTTCTTGTCATTGTCGTCTATGCATTACTGACCTATTGGTTATACCGCGTCTACCATCGTGCGAAAGAAGAAGCGGAATATCCGTATCAATCATTAAAAGACCGAGGCATCCTTTAAAGGGGGCTCGGTCTTTTGTGTATCATGTTCTCATTTTTTCCAGTTTTTAAAGCCATCACCGAATTCGAGATGCAGTTGATCGGTAAAGACACCGTTCTGAAAGACCGGCACATCAACTGGTAAGGTGCCTTGCGGTTTGAACGTTCCGAAAATTGCTCGAATACCAGCAGGGAGGTTCGGTCCCGCTGATTTCAGATTGCCTGCTTCAGAGTCCGGTCCGTTCGGATCCTCTTTAAAACCATAGACGAGGACGTGTGCCGGTGCGTCCGGTTGAACGGCGACATCGTATGGATTACGGAGACTGAGCAAGACGGATGGTGTATTTGTTTGTTTCGCATACCGGAAGATTGAAGCTGGAATCGCTTGCTCTGGTGCAGTAGGCAGTAGTTTGGCACTCGTATTGACGTTTGAACCAACGATGATGTAATCTGCTGCATCGAGTTGTGCCCGTAGTGTCGGGTTTTGGTCGAGCGGTAGCGTAGTAGCCGAGTAATTCGCTGTCGTTACGTGCCAGTTCCGGTTCTTAGGCAGGGAAGCAATCGTCTTTTTCATGCTGTCCGTTTGATCCGTCGCAGGGGCGATCACAAGAACGTTTGCATTCTTTTTCGGCTTGAAGGGTAACGTCCGCTGATCATTTTTCAGGAGTGTGACCGCGGCTTCCGTCATCGCGCGTTCTTTTGCTTTATGTTCGGGACTACCGACGATTTGGTTCGCTTGCGCGAGTTTATCAGCTAAGGATGTCGTATCCGTCGTGCCATTCCATATTCCGCGTTCTGCCTTCAGCGTCAGGATCCGCTCGACCGATTGATCAATCCGTTCCTCTGACAGACGTCCGTCTTTGACTGCCGCAATCACGTCCTTAAAAATCTGGTCGAGTTTTATGACATCCTGCTCGGAACGAAGAATCGTCGGCATGAGCGCGATGTCGACACCGGCGTCAAATGTTTTCAGAACGGCTTCTGATTCCGTAAAATTGTCGGCGATCGCCTGCATATTCAATGCATCCGTGATGACGATGCCATCGTAGCCGAGTTTTTCGCGCAGTACGCCCGTGATGACGTCATCCGACAATGTCGCAGGTAAAGGGAAAGTGCCGTTTTTTGACGTGACGACTTCAGACTCGATTGTCGGCATTCCGATGTGTCCTGTCATGATCATATCGATGTCTTCGGCGATGGCTCGCTTGAACGGGACGAGCTCGACTTGTTCCA
>NZ_DFQK01000022.1:0-18813 GCF_002377745.1 Exiguobacterium sp. UBA3491 | reverse complement strand
AACAACCGGAAAGCCATAATGGGAATCGGTCGCCGTATCGCCGTGACCCGGGAAGTGTTTCGCGGTCGCTGCGACGCCTTCAGTTTGAATACCCTTCATCAAAGCGGAACCGAGCATTCCGACGAGCTCCGGGTCACTTGAGAACGAGCGAACACCGATGACAGGATTTCCAGGGTTACTGTTGACGTCAAGAACCGGCCCGAAGTTGACATTGATGCCGAGCGCATGCAGTTCGGAACCGATGATATGACCGGCATCATTGGCATACGCACTACTACGGGTCGCACCTAACGCCATATTGCCGGGTAAGTTCGTTCCTGTTCCGAGCCGAGTGACGATGCCACCTTCTTGGTCGATCGTGACAAAGAGCGGAATATCGTTGCTGTCATCTTGTTTGACGACTTCTTGCAGATCATGAACGAGTTTTGTCGTCTGTTCGGTTTCACTGACGTTCTCAGCAAACAAGATGACGCCACCTAAATCATAGCGGTCGATGATGTTCGCGACTTCCGGAGCAAGCGACGTATGGTTACTGCCATTCCACTGCCGGAAGTCCGGCATGATCATCTGTCCGATTTTTTGTTCGAGTGTCATCATGTCGATTTTTTGACTGATCCGATCTGCTGAAGATCCTGCCTCTGCCATGACAGGCAAACTACTTGAAACGAGTACTGCTGCGAGTCCTGCTGTTAACGTGAATTGCCCAATCCTTTTCATGATGTACATCCTCCTCTAGTCAAACCACGACTGGAATTCTTTTCAATACGGACAGTATAGCAAGGTGCTTGTTTTAAAACAATATTTTATTTGAAAACGATTACATTAGCAAATAAGTTTTAATAATGTTTTTGTGCATTCCGATTTGAACAAAAAAATGACTCCCCTTGAAGAGGAATCACTTTTTAGTCATTCGATCGATCAGCTATAGCGCTCCACGATGTTTGTCAGCTGGCGTTCGACAAATGACTGATCCTGCAGTTCACTATTGGATAGGCGTAGTTTGATCATCGACTCATCCGCTCCAGCCATTTCACTGAACAATGATCCGAGACTATGCGCACGACGATCGACTTGGACGATTAAATCAATCCCTGAGCTGTCTTGGAGCATGATGATTTCGATCTCATCCAGTTTATGAGCGTAGTGTGTATTGCGTGCTGAGTATTCAAGTTCCTGAGCAATCGGTAAATCTTTACGGAATCGTCCAGGTAATTTTTCTGTATCGGCTTTCTTTAACCGGAAGCCAAGTGACTCCATGGCATCTAAGACCGTCGTTTGGTAACGGTTTGCTTCGACGATGACAGCGTCACGGTCCGACGGATCAACGGATTGTGCGATGTCAAGTCCGGTCTCGATCCATGATTTCGATTGGCTGACGGAGAGTGGAGTATTTAGTGGCACACGTAATGTGAATGGAATTTCCCGCTCGACACCCGCTTCGATCGTGAACTTCGCTTCATTTAAGGCAAACCGGTCGAGCGTAAAGGTCGTAAACGTCGTACTATCATTGACTTCTTGTTTGTACTGCGTGTTGAATTCAAGATAAATCCGGTCAATTTCTTGATCGACGTTTCCACCTTTGATATGGACGACACCGTGGATTTGACCGCCTGGTTCACAGCGATCATCCGTCAACCGTGTGTCGACCGTTGCAGCACCGATTCCGATTTGTGAGAGAATTTTTTTGAACATGATGCATTCCTCCTTTTGATTACGTACGAATGATGAAGTGTGTAAACTTGTCGAACAGGTACGAATTTGCTACAGTTTCGAAAGAACATTAGAAAAGGACGGGACGACTAGTGGAACTACATGAATTAAAAGCGAACCTTGCTTCGAAAATCACGCAAGGAGTACTGATCCATGCAACGATGAGCAATCCGCGTCAAAAATCCAATGATCTCCGACGAATCAAGGTAAAACCGATTCTATTAAGAGATACGGTGATGATGCAGGTTGAGTTTCAATTTGAACGCGTCATGAAGCATGAAAATATTTTAGTGGAGGATTTCATCGGTCGACTCGATGACTGGTTCACGGAATTCCGGCAATTCCTCTTCCGTTTTGAAGAAGAAGAATGGCAGTTCCAGCTCTCGAAAAAGATGAAAGTCGCGATCAAGACATCCCAAAAGGAACCAATGAAAGCACTCTTGTCGCATGACCGAAAAAAAACCTATCTATTAGAAGACGGTGTACCGGTTCCGTTTCTGATTCGTCTAGGTGTGATGACGGAAGCGGGGCAAGTCAAAAAACAGAAGTACGATAAGTTCAAGCAAATCAATCGCTTCCTTGAATTCGTCGAGGATAGCATCGCCGCCTTACCAACAAGAAAAAAACTGCGGATTTTAGACTTTGGTTGCGGGAAATCGTATTTGACGTTCGCTCTCTACCATTATTTAAAAGTCGTCAAAGGATTCGACCTTGAAGTGACAGGTCTTGATTTAAAGAAAGAAGTTATCGAAGAATGTACGCAAATTGCACGTGATCTGGATTATACCGATCTGACATTCCGCGTCGGAGACGTTCATGATTATACAGGGGAGACGGAAGTCGACCTGATGGTGACGCTTCACGCTTGTGATGTTGCGACGGACGTCGCACTCGCGCGAGCTGTCGACTGGAATGCATCAGTCATCCTAAGTGTACCGTGTTGTCAAAAGGAACTGAACCGTCAATTGGACTGCGCTCCGCTTGATGTCATGCTCCAGCACGGACTGATCAAAGAAAAATTCGCATCACTTGCGACGGACTCGATTCGTGCCGAGTTATTGACGCTTGTAGGATATGAAGCGCAATTGCTTGAATTCATCGATCTTGAGCACACACCGAAGAACATCTTGATCCGTGCGTACAAACAAAACAAGCGACCAACGGAAGAAAAAATCGACCGGTACATCGCATTCCGTGATCTGTTGCAGGCACGACCATTTTTAGAAAATGAATTAAGCGGCAGACTTGGACAGATTTCACCGAAACTCGTACAATAAGAAGGAGAACGAATCAAAGGAGGCAATACGATGGATTTCCAAATGTATTTTGAAGATGTCGTCCAAACAGCCCGCAAAGAAGCGCAAGCTGCTGGATTTGAAGAATTAACGACGCCAGAGAGCGTGGATGAAGCAATGAAACGGGAAGGTCTGACACTTGTCCTTGTCAATTCTGTTTGTGGATGTGCTGGCGGGATCGCCCGTCCTGCAGCAGCGTACGTCAATCGGAAAGAGGGCATCAAGCCCGATCATTTCGTCACAGTATTCGCTGGACAAGATCGCGAAGCGACAGACCGTGCGCGTGAATATTTCGAAGGTTATCCACCATCATCTCCATCATTTGCGTTAATGCAAGATGGAAACATCCTCTCGATGGTCGAGCGCTTCGACATCGAATCGTTCACGGCGGAAGAAGTCGTCGAGAAACTTGAATCATTAATTGAAATCTACGCCTAAGCGAAGAAGACTCCTGAAAAAGGAGTCTTTTTTTGTGTATTCATAAGACTAAAATAATAAATTTTAAATTTGAAAACGTTTGCAAAATTGTATAAACAGTCATTTATGCATGATTTATGAATAGAAAGTCAAAAAAATTTATATATTTATGCTTTACAGTGAATAAATATTCGTATATCCTAAAAGCAATAGAACAGGTCAGGCTTTTCGGTATTGAATTGGACATACACATAAGTCATACTATTGTTAAAGTTCTGACAATTGAGCGTTGGAAGGGGAAATCTCGAATGAAAAAATTATTAGCAACGGCAATGGCAGGCATTCTGGCAGTCACAATGGCAGCATGTGGCGCGTCGGAAGAATCAACAGGTGGATCAAGTAAGGATGATAAAGTATTGACGATGGGAACATCAGCGGATTACTTCCCATTTGAATACATCGATACGAAAAAAGGAGAAGACATCGTCGGCTTCGACGTTGCGATCGCCAAAGAAGTTACGAAAAATCTTGGATATAAATTAAAAATCGAAGATATGGAATTCGGTAGTCTACTTGGTGCGCTTAGCTCAGGTCGTGTGGATTTCGTCATGGCGGGCATGACACCAACGGAAGAACGGAAGAAAAATGCTGACTTCACGGACATTTACTTCGAATCGAAAAACTTAGTCATGACGAAGGATAAAGCGATCAGTTCAGAAGATGAACTCAAAGGTAAAAAAATCGGTGTCCAGCTTGGTTCGATTCAAGAGGGACTCGCGAAAGACCGCTTTAAAGACAGCGAAACGGTTCCATTGAACAAAATTCCAGAAATCATTCAAGAATTGAATACAGGTCGGATCGATGCCCTCATTATCGAGGATGCAGTCGCCGTCAAATACATGGATCAAGATGCCTCCCTGAAAACGTACCAGATTAAAGAAGATGGTCCAGCTGGTTCAGCAATCGCCTTCAAAAAAGGGGATAAGATGCGTGACGATTTCAACAAAGAGCTGAAGAAAATGATCGACAGTGGTGAAATCGATAAATTAGCAGAAGAGTGGTTCCAAAAAGAAGCAAAATAAGTCAAGTGCATGGGGGTGGGGGTAACTTCATCCCTTTTGTGCGACGTTAGGAGATTGATTATGATAGACTTTACAAAGATTCAAGATTCAATTCCATATATTCTCGAGGGCATTCCGGTCCTCTTCCAAGTCGTCATCGTAGCAGCCATTGCCGGGATGCTGATCGGAATCGTCGTCGCGGCACTAAAAATCACAAAAAGTCGAATCCTCCGTTTTATCGGTCATGCCTACACAGCGATTTTCCGGGGTACACCACTGATTTTGCAACTGGCAATCGTTCACTTCGGATTACCGCAACTAACTGGATATGTCACGACAGGATACCAATCAGCAATCATCGCCTTCTCTTTGAACTCCGGAGCGTATATTTCGGAAATCATTCGGGCAGGGATTCAGGCTGTTGATCGTGGACAATGGGAAGCTGCAGATGCGCTCGGTATTTCGTATTTCAAACAACTGCGTTCGATCATTTTGCCGCAAGCCTTTAAAAATATCCTCCCAGCGATCATGAACGAATTGATCACGTTGACGAAGGAGTCGGCGCTTGTCTCGACGGTCGGCGTGCTTGATGTCATGCGCCGGGCGCAAATCGTCGGAGGAGAAAAGGCAATCTATTTCGAACCGTTATTGTTTGCCGGATTCGTATATTTTGTTCTTGTCATGGGATTGAGCTTGATAGGCCAACAAGTCGAAAAAGCTATGAGAAAGAGTGGGTAATCAGATGGAACCTATGATCCAAGTCACCGATTTGCATAAGCAGTTCGGAAAATTAGAAGTATTAAAAGGTATATCGACGACGGTTACACGCGGTGAAGTCGTCGCTGTCATCGGACCGTCGGGATCTGGTAAATCAACATTTCTACGATGTATCAATTTACTTGAACAACCAACGAGTGGGACGATCATCGTCGATGGTTTTGAACTGACAAAACCAAAGGCGAACATCTCGAAAGCACGTCAGAACATCGGCATGGTTTTCCAACAGTTCAACTTGTTCCCACATAAGTCTGTTCTTGATAACTTGACGTACGCACCGATCAACGTCCTTGGTATCTCAAAAGACGAGGCAGTCAAGCGGGCAGAGACTTTGCTTGAACGTGTCGGTCTAGCTGAAAAACGCGATAATTACCCGAACCAGTTGTCAGGTGGACAAAAACAACGGGTCGCAATCGCCCGCGCTCTTGCGATGGAACCGAACGTCATGCTGTTCGATGAACCGACATCAGCCCTTGACCCAGAGATGGTCAACGAAGTGCTAGACGTCATGAAGCAGCTTGCTGAGAGTGGAATGACGATGGTCATCGTTACGCACGAGATGGGCTTCGCAAAAGAAGTCGCCGATCGTGTCTTGTTCCTCGATGAAGGAATTTTAATGGAAGAAGGTTCACCAGTCGAACTCTTCGACAATCCGAAGACGGACCGGGCAAAAAAATTCCTCGAAAAAGTTTTATGATCACCGTACGCTAACTCTGAAAAGGGGTTAGCGTTTTTCGATTTTTAATATAGAGGGGGATAAGAATGAAAAAACTACTGGAAGGTCATCATACTCGTCTGACACGTTTTCAACCGGAAGATACCGAAGTGATGCAACGATTGCTTGACGATGCGACATTCGCCCGTCATTTTAGTGCAACGCCATATCGTCATTTATCCATGGATAAGATTGAAAAGATGATGGCGACGGATGCACCGGAGACGTTTCGATTTGCGATCCGGAACTTTGAAGATGAACGGATGATTGGAGTCGTTGCATTAGAAGATATTTTACCGACACACGGAACGGCGTGGTTGATGATCGGCATCGATCCGGATTGTGAAGGGCAAGGGTATGCGACGGATGCGCTACAGACGATCCTCGAATACGCCTTCTTGGAGCTGAATCTGTACCGGATTCAATTGACGGTCTTTGATTATAATTTGCGTGCAATTAAATTATACGAGCGACTTGGGTTCGTGCAGGAAGGAAGATACCGTGCTTTTTTACGACGAGACGGAGAGCGGCATGACATGTTACTGTATGGATTACTTGAACCGGAATGGAGGGGTCGACAATGATTCAAGAAACGGAAGCGTTCGTCCGGTCGTTTCATGCGACGGACTTTTCAGGTCATGATTATGCTCACATTGAACGAGTTCGCCGTTTAGCGTTACATATTGCAAAACAGGAAGGCGGGAATACCCGGATCATCGAATTAGCAGCCTTACTTCATGACGTAGCAGATAGCAAACTCGGGGGAACGGCAGAGACGGTCGCCACCTTTTTGCAAGGAAAGGTGACAGAGGAGGAACAGGAACAGATTTTAAACATTATCACGAGCCTGTCCTATAAAGATGGCACACGTCCACCAATGCGAACGATCGAAGGACAAGTCGTCCAAGACGCCGACCGTCTCGATGCGATCGGCGCAATCGGGATTGCGCGAACGTTTCAGTTCGCTGGTCGGTTCGGGGAGCCAATGCATGTGCCAGGACTAACAGCACGAAAGCCGGGTGATCGAACAGGCGAGACAAGTGCCCTGAATCATTTTGAAGAAAAGTTATTCCGACTAAAAGATTTAATGAATACGAAGACGGCCCATCATTTAGCGGAGGAACGGCATCGCTACATGGAAGAGTTCGTGGCTCGTTTTAAGGAGGAATGGGAGGGGGTTACGGGAGGAACAGGTGAGTTTTAAATTGTTTAACACATAAGGCGTGTTGTCCGGTTCGTTTTCCAGACAACACGCCTTATGTTATATTTAACTAAGGATGATGGCAGTAATTAACCCAAGTGCTGCGAACAGACCAACGATCGCGCCGCCTTCCTCGTGAGCTTCCGGCATCATCGTCGAAGCGAGCATCGCGATGATCCCACCACTTGCGAAGCCACCGATCATGGCGAACTGCATGTCTGGTAGTTCTGCGAGAACCGTATAGCCGGCGAGTGAGGCGAGGGCGGAGATCAACCAGACGACTCCCCACATCAGCAAGACTTTTTTCTTCGAAAAGCCATCTTTTCGTAACCCCGTCGTACTCGATAAACCTTCCGGGATGTTACTGACGAAAATTGCCGCGACGAGTGCCGCGCTGACATTTCCAGATAACAGACTGGCACCGATCATGATTGATTCTGGGATGGCATCAAGAATCGTCCCAAAGAAAATCGCCGTCCCCGTGCCTTCATTCCCACCAGACGAGCGTTTCCGTTTACTCGCGCCGCGTGACGAGACGAACAAGTCAAAGCCCGTAAAGACAAGTGCCCCGACGATAAAGGAAATCGCGACGACGAACGTTGTTGATTTCTTTAATGCCTCATCGAGCAACTCAAATGTCGCTGCTCCAATCAAGATTCCTGTTCCAAACGACATGATGTAACCGATCAGTCGTTGTTTTAAGGGTAAGTACAGTCCAAACAAGGCGCCAATGACAACGGCGCCACCTGCTAACGCACCCCAACCGAACGCACCCCACATATGATCGCCTCCTTCTTGTACTTTCTACCTGTTCTATATAATTCATAAACATAGCGAAAAGAAAGAAAAATAGTTCGAGACGAATGTAAGGGGCTGACTCCAAAAAAGAATGCCGCGTCTTTTCACGCTCTTTCCTCAGGCGAGACACAAGCCAGTTTTCCTGCTTCATTCAAGCAGGAAAACTAGCTTGTTCGTCTCTGACAGCGCAAAAATGCGCTTTTTCCTGTAGGAGTGGCGTGAAACGCGTCATTCTTATCTTTGTGGAGAATGACTTCTTAAGTAATTAAATCTCAATCATCAGAATGGTTGTTTATTTAACCAATGACCACCGTCAAGAGCGATGCATTCTCCGTTCAAGTAGCGGGCTTGATCTGATACCATCCAGGTTGCGAGCGTCGCGATCTCTTCCGGTGTTCCGAATCGACCGAGTGGGACGTTGCGGCGAATTCGTTCCGCGTGTTCTGGTGATAAAGCGAGTTTATCGGCACCACCCGTTCGTTCGATCGGTCCCGGACTGATCGCGTTGACACGGGCTTGATATTTATAGCCCCATTCGACGGCAAGCGTCCGCGTCAAGTTCAGCACGCCGGCTTTTGCAGCAGCACTCGGAGCGACACCAGCGCCGGCCTGCCATGCATAAGAAGCGACGATATTGACGATTTGACCGCCAGCGACTTGATCTTCCTGCCAACCCTTGACAAGAGCGTGACAGCAGTTAAATGTTCCGTTGAGGACGATATCGATGACCGTCTTCCATCCATTCGGTGATAACTCGTCGGTCGGACAGATGAAGTTCCCGGCAGCATTGTTGATCAATGCCTCGAGACGACCGAACCGTTCGCGTGCTTGCTTGACAGCAGCAAGACAAGCGTCCGCGTCACGGACATCCATCTGAATCGTCAGATGCTCGCCTTGAATCTGTTCCAATGCTTCATTCATCAGTCGCAAGCGTTCTGCGTCACGTCCTGTGACGACGACATTCCATCCAGCTTCCTTTAAAGCGATTGCCATCGCTTTTCCCATACCGTTCGTTCCACCCGTCACCATGATTGTTTGTGTCATATTGATTCCTCCTTTATGTAATGAATGAACGACCATTCATATTCTTTATTCAAAAAAGAAGGAGCGAACTCCTTCTTTTTTGACTTATTGTGTTGCAAGAGCTGTATCTGTTAAAACAGGAACGACTTGTTTCTTACGTGAAACGACACCTTCGAGGTAGACGAGGTTGTTCGTCGCTTCAAGACCATAAGCACGTTCGACGAGATTCGCTTCTTTCCCGAGGACGAGTCCGACTGAGTTGTTCGTCAAGATATCCGTGACGATGAAGACGAACAAATCAAGACCTTTTGCAAGGATGACTTCGTTGATCGCTGTTTCGAGTTCTTCTTGGCGAAGCAAGACTTCAGCTGTATCGACCGTGTTGACTTGAGCGATTTCGACTTTGAGTGTTCCCATCGTGAATTCTTTTGCGTCAAGTGCGATCAATTCAGGAACGGTTTTCTTCGAGAGATCAGCTCCAGCTTTGAGCATCTCAAGACCGTAGACGTTCGCATCGACACCGGCGATTTCTGCGAGTTCACGCGCTGCGATGATATCTTGCTCTGTGCAAGTCGGTGATTTGAACAGAAGCGAGTCAGAAATGATCGCTGATAGCATCAGACCAGCGATTTCTGGTTTGATTGCAACACCATGCTCTTTGTAGAGCTTGTTCAGGATCGTTGCTGTACAACCGACTGGTTCTGCCCGGTAATAGACAGGATCCGATGTCTCGAAGTTTGCGATTCGGTGATGGTCGATGACTTCTGTTACCGTAACAGCGTCGATATCGTTCGCACTTTGTTGACGTTCGTTGTGGTCGACTAAGATGACGTGTGACGCTTCTGTCGCGACCTCTGTCACTAGACGTGGTGCTGAAACTTTGAACGTATCGAGCGCGAATAACGTTTCATCATTCATCTCACCGAGGCGGATTGCTTCGGCATTGACACCGAGCGCTTTCTTTAATTCTGCATAAGCGATTGCCGATGTGATCGTATCGGTATCAGGATTTTTATGACCAAATACTAAAACTTTTTCCATGACGTGTTCACTCCTCAATGATTGTTGTCTCGCCCTATAGTGTATCATATCTCGGATTTAGAAAGCGTTCATTTTCACTAGGATACCAGCGATTTTTTCGCTCCAGAAGGGGTCTGACGCGTAAAAGACATTCATTCCTTTTTGTTTGTTCCCGAGGTAAGCCCCGCGGAAATAACGTCCATCCCGATCAAGATAGTCCTTTGCGATGAATCGGCCGGTCTGCTCGATTGAATCCGTCAAGGATTTATAAGCAGTCGCATCTTCTCCCGGGGCAGAATCCGTCGCATTGACGCCGAATAGATTATTTTTTTCGCGGGCAATCTCAGACCGTCCATAGTCGGATTCGTGAATGGCGTGTGCAAGCAGGTAGGCCGCGTTGACCCGGTATTTCTTTTCAACGGATTTAAAGACTTTTCCTTTCCCGACCAAGGGGCTGTCCGGCGCTTGCTCCTTGATGAACGCATCGAGTTGTTTGGCACTCAGGCGCGTCGGTTTCGTCAAATCACGTGTCAGTGTCTTCGATTCGACGTATTTGCTCGTCCGAGACGTCACGTTCGTCGCTTCACCAGCGACAATCAATCCACCAAGTCCACCGTCAGCAACGATGTAGTGAAGGAGTCGATTTCCCTTCGTCTGATAGTACGACGGATTCGAGACACGTTCTGCTGGGAACGGACGTAAGCGATCCGTTGGGACATAACCAGTTGCGCCTGCGACGCTGATGCGACTCGTCTGTTCACCGAACTGAAGCAATTGGACGCGTGTGCCGGAAGCGACGTAGGTAAGCCGTTTCTTTAAATCGGCGTCATGATGAATCGACAGAATACCGCGATCATCGACGATCCCGGTACCTTGTCCACCGAGATAGACGTAGCGGTCGTCCGATGAACGTTTTACCGCACCACGCTGACCCGCATACTCCTTTGCCTCGGCGAACGTTTGAAAGTCTTGTTCGTTGATTGTACCTTTCTCATAGCGCTCAGCTGTATAAGGAGCCGGTGGGGATAAAACTGTCTTCGGTTCCTCACGAAGCCAAAAGAACAAGAGAATGCCAATGAGGAAAAAGAAGAGTAACCCTTTCAGTGAGCTAGTCCGGCGCACGGGGCGACCAGGACGGATAGTGCGTGTCGTCAAAGAAAATCACGTCCTTTAAAAAGCAATGGACATTCGTGTCCAACGTAGGTAGTCTAACAAAGAAAAACAAAAGGGAGGTGAACCTGATGCAAATCGGTTATCGAACGCTGAAGACAGCGGTCGCTGCCGCGCTCGCGATGTGGATCGCGGAGCGACTCAAGCTCGATTATTACGTCTTCGCTGCGATCATTGCGATCTTGAGTATCCAATCGACACGAAAGAAGACGTTTCGGTCGTCCTACGAACGGATCATGGCGTCATTACTTGCCATCGTACTTGGATTCATTCTGTTCGAAGTCATCGGCTATCGTCCGGTTACGTTATTGATCTATTTCATTTTATTCCTTCCATCCGTTCAACGCCTCCGACTTCAGGACGGTTTCATCACGAGTGTCGTCATACTGACACATTTGTATACGGAACGTCAGCTCAACGCACATATCCTGTTGAACGAATCCTTATTGCTCGGCATTGGTGTCGGTGTCGGAATGCTTGTCAACATGTACATGCCAAGTCTCGATCTATTGATCGACGACCGAAGGGAAAAGATTGATCAACGGATCGCGTCCTTATTCTATGAAGTCGCGGCCGCGATCGAGACAGGGCGAGTCAATCATCATGCGTTGACGCTTGACGAGACGGAACGTCTGTTACATGAGGGAAAAGATGCTGCCTTAAAACGGATGGGGAATGCGATCGGTCGACGTAATGATGATGAGGACTATGCCTATTTCCGGATGCGCGAACAACAATTCGAGTTACTGCGCGGTATCGTCCATCATGCCGAGGAACTTGTTCTCGTCGTCGAAGAAGGAAAAAAAGTCGCCGCCTTCTTTCGGACGATTGGCGACAATGTCCGACCTGAAGCCGACGCAATGGTATACATTTTAGAACTAGAAGCGCTATTGACGCGTTTTCGTGCCTCTGCCTTACCCGTCACGCGGGAAGAGTTCGAGGTCCGCTCTGCCTTGTTGCATATGCTGCAGGAAGCAGAGCAATATTTGCGTCTCAAACAACGCTACGTCAATCAAAAGAAATAAAACATCGTTGAAGCGAATGTTCCGAGTAGGAAAATCGCTAAGATTCCGATCGTCGTCCATTTAATGATCCGTTGTTGTTTCGATGGTCTTGCCATATCGTCATGTCCTCCTCTCTCATATCGACTGATTACTGCCATTGTACAAACAACCTTTCAGAAGTGCAAATGGCTGTCAGGATGGTATACTAATAAAGCGCTATTGGATTGAATTATATTAGAGGAGGTTTTTGTCATGGTCAATGAACAACGCGTATTGGATACGTTTTTAGAGCTTGTCCAGATCGATTCGGAATCAAAAGAGGAAGCACGGATTTGTGTTCACTTGAAAAAAACGTTTGAGGATCTCGGATGTGACGTTTTTGAGGATGACGCTTCGTCTAAGACGGAACACAAAGGAAATAACTTGATCGTCACGCTTCCGGCAACAAAAGACGGGGTCGATAAAATTTATTTCACTTCCCATATGGATACAGTATTCCCGGGTCAAGGAATCAAACCAATCATCGAGGACGGTTATGTCAAGACGGACGGCACGACGATTCTTGGAGCAGATGATAAAACGGGACTTGCTTCACTAATTGAACTCGTTCATGTACTCAATGAGACAAAACAACCACACGGAAAAATCCAGTTCGTCATTACAGTCGGTGAAGAATCTGGACTTGTTGGGGCGATGGTCCTTGATTCATCGAAAATTGATGCGGATTACGGTTTCGCACTCGATTCAGACGGAAAAGTAGGGGACATCATCACTGCTGCTCCAACCCAAGCAAAAGTCAATGCGAAGATTTTTGGAAAAACAGCTCACGCTGGTGTTGCACCAGAAAAAGGGGTCTCGGCGATTACGATTGCTTCAAAAGCCATCGCGAAGATGCCACTCGGTCGGATTGATGAAGAGACGACAGCTAACATCGGACGGTTCAGCGGTGGCGGTCCATCAACGAACATCGTTTGTGATTATGTAGAAATTTTCGCGGAAGCACGTTCACTTGTTGCTCCGAAGATGGAAGCGCAGACTGAGAAGATGAAAGCGGCGTTTGAAGAAGCAGCGGCAGAACTCGGTGGTCGTGCCGAAGTGGAGGTCAAAGTCATGTACCCAGGCTTCAAGTTCGAAGATGGAGATCAAGTTGTCGAAGTCGCAAAAGCAGCCATCACACAACTTGGACGTACACCACGTCTCTTGCATTCTGGTGGCGGATCAGATGCCAATGTCATCGCTGGTTTCGGTATTCCAACGGTCAACTTGGCGGTCGGATATGAAGATATCCATACGACGAATGAGAAGATGCCAATCGAAGAACTCGTCAAAACAGCGGAACTTTGTGTGACGTTAGTCGATTACATCACGAACAAATAAGCTGATGGAACACAAAAAGAGTGTATCGCGACATTGCGATACACTCTTTATCATTGTACGATTAAACTACTTGAGGACGATCCACATATTCCATAGACTCTAAAACGAGTTCTTCTGTACATAATAAGGTCGAAGCGATTTCATCGATTTGAATCGACTTTCCGTATTTTTGCCGATAACTTTCGTTTAGTTTACGGGCTTCCCGGACGATCCGGGCATATGTCCGTTCAATTTTAGTCATGGAAAAACCCACCTTCCAAATCTGAATAGGTACAGTTTACCATGCTTCAACAGACGAAAGGTGTATTTTGTGTATAAAAAATGCTAATTTTACGAAAAGGGGAAAAAGATGGAATTTTATTTTTTAGGGACAGGAGCCGGTATGCCGTCAAAACAACGGAACGTTACTTCGATTGCCTTGTTACACCCCAAAATGACTTGGTTGTTCGATTGTGGAGAGGCTACGCAACATCAAATTTTACACAGTCCGATTAAACCACGAAAAGTCAACGCGATCTTCATCACCCATTTACATGGGGATCATATTTTTGGATTACCAGGATTTATCAGTACACGAGCTGCCTTAGAAGGAACGACACCGCTAACGATCTATGGACCGATAGGGATTAAGGAATGGATGGATGCGACATTAAGGATTACAGGAACATATTTACGTTATCCACTCCAGATCGTTGAAGTCGAAGATGGTCAAACATACGAACAAGATGGTTTCCGCGTGACGGTGCGGTCACTTGAGCACCGTTTTCCGGCGTTCGGGTACCGCCTAGAAGGACCAGAAGAGCGTGGGGCATTACGTGTTGATGCACTGAAGGCACTTGGAGTTCCTTCCGGTCCACTCTATCGCCGAATCACACTGGAAGAAACCTTTGAATTCGATGGCACGGTCTACGCATCGTCTGACTTTTTAGAATCTCCCAAACCAGGTGTCAAGCTAGCGGTTCTTGGCGATACGATGCCGTGCGCGGCGTCGATAGAACTCGCGCGAGATGTCGATGTATTAGTCCATGAAGCGACGTTTGCCGATCGAGAAGTCGAACATGCGGGACGCTTCGGTCACTCGACCGCTCGACAGGCAGCTGTCATCGCGGATACGGCGCAGGTAAAAAAGCTCCTCTTGACGCACGTATCTGCGCGTTATGTCGATCAAGAAGAAGTACTGGAACAAGAGGCACGAGAAGTATTTGCAAACAGCCATCTCATGTTTGATCACCGGGTCGTTCCGGTCAAAGGGTAAAAGATGGACTTTCTCATTTTATGGGCACTCTTTTTACTGGCTGCTAGTGGCTTAGCGTTTTTACTTGAACGGCGAACGGAAAAAGAAACATACTTGTATATGAAGTTCATTTTTTATGCGTGTCTCGGCGCCGTGTCGTTTCCAGTCTATGATATTCAATTACCGCTCGGCATCATCATCTTTTTGATCGTGTTGCATCCGAAAAAGAATTCACGTTATAAACGATACATGGCATTATTCGGGTTCTTGTTCTTCCTGTTTCAACTGTTCCTCGGACCGTTTGATGCCGGAACGTTGCGGGAAGAAACTCAACAGATTGGTCGCGTGACCATCACGGATGATTCGTTCGATAGCTTTCTCGCACAAGTCGAACGCCGTGTAGGAGAAGACGGATTACGGTTGGAACAAAGCCAGCTAATGTTCGATCGAGGCGGGAATCTACGGAATGCTTCGTTTGAGATGCTCGTCCAAACTCCGAAACGGTTCATTCGTTATGAAGTCAGTTATCAAGAGTTGACCGGAACGATTTCCTATCGACCACGTGAAGAGTTGGCAACGAAATCATTGATATCGTATTATCAAAAACTGATTGATGCGAACCAATCGTTTGAGACGTTACAAAAACTCTCGATGCATGAGATTTTACATGATTCCAAAACCCCTTATGTCGAGATGGATCTCGATGGGCTCTACGAAACGTTTAGTCTGCAGGATGCGACAGTATTTTTGATTGATGACAAAGGAAAACTTATTCCGTATGTTAATACAGGGGACGATGTCTTAGCGAATGCGATTCGCCTGACCTATCTGCGGTCTGACGGTCAATCATTACGAGACAAGACCATTCTGTTATACAATTACAGCTTTGAGACCTCAAGGCGAAAAGGAGTCGTACGATGAAAAAATGGTTATTTGTTGCAAGTATCGTGTTACTTGCCGGTTGCGCAGAAGCAAAAGAGGAACAACAAACAGCGTCTTGTGAGACCGAAGTCAAGGTGTCGGTCGTGGATCACGTCAAGGATAAGACATTATTCGATAAAGACGTGTGTTTGAATAAAAAAGATACAGCACTGGATGCGCTTGAAGATACAACGCTTGATGTCGTTAAAACAGGTAAAGGTGAGATGGCATATGTAACGGCAGTCGATGGGATTCGTGAAAAGTCAGCTGGAGCAGGGAGTGGCTGGGTATTCGGTGTCAACGGAAAACCCGGGGAAGTCGGTGCCGGGAGTTATGAACTGAAAAAAGGAGACCGTCTCGAATGGCGGTTTGAAAAAGATGCAATGGCTTATTTTGAGTAAACCAGAACGGGAGCGACTTCACCCAGTGAACGTCGCTCTCTTTTTCATCGGGATGATTACGATCCCGTTCGTCCTCACACATGATCAATCAGTGATCGTCGTCTATCATCTGCTCTTGTTCTTATTCGTTCAAGAACTGACTGTGTTTCGCTATTTAGTTCTCCCGGCTCTTTATGCAATCATGATGTGCGTCCCGCTTCTTTATGGTGCAAGTATCGACACAGTAGCGATTTATGAAACGACAGTCCAAGTGACGTTATTCATCACGTCGAGTCAATGGATTTTTACGTTGGTTCGACTTGATCAGATGGGACCGTTGTTTCGTTTCCTACCCCGACTAACACGATTGACGGGTATGGTCCTGGCACTAATTCCCTCGTTTTTACGGACTTGGCCGGAGGTTAAGATGAGTCATCCTGATGCGTCGCTTGGCATTCGTCTGGAACGGATGGCGACCTATCATATCGTACCGATTGAAGCGGTGCCGTCTCGCTTAAGACCGATCACGCGACGTGATGTTCAGATTGGCTTATTACTTGCGACAGGATTGGCTCTTTGCCTGACACCATGGGCAATCATTCCGGCCATGATTTTGCCTATAGCGCTATTATTTACAAAAGGAGGAATCCGGGATGCCTACCATGTATACCGACAACGATCGAGAAGAGCGACTGCGACATCAGGCAATCGAACATGATCAATCGGTCTTGACACCAGAGCGCCTCCTACATGGACGTGTCCGGGACCTGCTTGCGACCGTCTCCTTGTTTCGAGCTGGAGAACTCGCGACCTTACTTGGCTTAGAAGCCTTTTTTGAAGCGGAGTCGAGTGAACTTTCGGCTGGGGAACAACAGCTCGTCGGACTCGGTCATGCCTTGTCTTCGTCACCGAAGACACTTTTTTTGTCGGAACCGTTTCTCTTTCTTGATCATGTCAGACGCAAGCGATTAATGGGATTGCTTGAAGAAATCGAACGACGGTTTGGTTGTCAGATCCATTGTTCGATGACGATCCAATCCGACCTCTCGCTGACGAGTGAATCGGCTGAAAAAACTGGACGTTTCCTGAACCAAATCGAAAACGTTCAACATCGTTATCCGTTGCAGACACGCTATGCACTGGTGACAGGGAAATTGTCATTTCATCAAGGCGAACGGATTGCGATCGTCGGTGCGAATGGGAGTGGAAAGTCGACGCTCCTACGTCTCGCACTCGGTGTCGAGCGCCCGCTTTACGGAAAAGTTCGGCGGGCGGGAGAGATGCATTATGTACCAGCGCATCCGATGCTTGCGCCATTAGACGATCGAAGCGGTAGTTTTACGACGCAAAAAAAACGTCTCTTGGACGGTATCGAATGGAGTAAAGACAGCTATTACTTTGATGAACCGACGGCTGGACTTGATGACAGCGCACGAATGGCTTTTGTCGCATCGTGGAAGCAGAATCCGACGAATCTGATCGTCATGGCGACGCATGATCCAGTTCTCATTCGGGCAGCACAGCGGATCATCTATCTGGTGCACGGAGAAGTGGCTTTCGATGGACCGACGAAGCACTTTTTACAAGAAAGTCGGTTGTTCGTATGATCATCGCAACGGTTCTAATCGTCTGTCTGTTTTTAGTCATGTTCGAGAGACTTCAGATGACGGATCAACGATTACGGTTCATCGCCATCATCACGGCAGCGGCAATCGTTGGACGTTTGTTGTTTTCCAGTTTGCCGAACATTCAGCCGGCAACGGCCATCGTCTTATTAGTAGCCGTCTTCGTTCATCCAATCGCCGGTGCTATCTCTGGGATGCTTGTCGTCGTGTTAACGAGCTTGTTTCTCGGAAGCGGTCCGTTCGTACTCTTTCAAGCGCTGGCGTATGCAACGATTGCCAGTCTAGGATTCGTTCCGTTTCTTCGGTACCGGATCGTCTTGACTGGATATGGATTTCTCGCTGGTTTCTTATACGGATGGGTGAGCAATCTCGGTTTCTTGGTATTGACCGGATTCTCGTGGCAAGCTTTTTTGACACTGCTTGTAGCCGGAGGAACGTTTGATATGCTTCACGGATTCAGTAACGCGATCTTCATTTGGATATTGTTTCCGATTTTTTTACGAATTATGCATTCATTCGATGAAAAGAGGGGTACAGAATAGTAACATACCGAACAGGAGGGAAGGCATATGCTGGGATCGTCAATTTCGCTTGCTTATGTCGTCATGTTGCTCATCGTCTCGAGTGTGGGCTTAGTGTTTGGCAGTATTCTGTTGATGAAAGGTACGATTAGAGGACGTTACGCTGCGTGTTACTTACTTGCTGCCGCCATCTTCCCAAGCGCCATGCTCATTACCTCATCAGAAGGATTACAATGGCAATATTTACGGTTCGAGAGTTCGTGGTTCCTCGCGATTGTTTCCTGGTTACTCGTCTTATCGACGGGGTACCTCGTCTCAATCACGGGTGCGCTCGTCGTTCGTTATCTGTATCATTATACGATGGCATTTGATCGCTTCAAACGTTATGTGACGCGGCGTTTTCGTCATCATGAAGCGTAAATACAAATGGGGCTGACTCAAAAAAGAATGATGCGTCTTTTCACGCCCTTTCCTCAGGCGAGACACAAGCCAGTTTTCTTGCTTCATTCAAGCAGGAAAGCGGGTCTTGTTCGTCTCTGACAGCGCATAATGCACTTTTTCCTG